>DATETD010000397.1:0-7112 GCA_035283885.1 Rhodocyclaceae bacterium | reverse complement strand
TTGGACATGTTCCGTACCTGCAAATCTTCTACAACGACGACGACGTGGTTTTTGCAAATCGTGGTTGAGGTCTTATGCAGGAAATCGCGGCGGATATGGGCGATGCGGGTATGAATCTTCTGGACTTTGGCCTTGGCCTTTTTCCAGTTGCTGCTGAATTTGACCTTGCGCGACATGCGGCGCTGGTAGCGCGCAAGGCGTTTTTGGTGCTGCTTGAAGCTGTTGGTCGGCTCGATATGGCTGCCATCCGACAGCGTGGCAAAGCGAGCGATACCTACATCGATACCGACGATGGACGTAGACGGATGGACGGGCGCTTCGATTTCGCGTTCGGTCTGGATCGAGGCGAACCATTTGCCGCCATTGCTCGATATCGTGATGTTCTTGACGGTGCCGAGTATGTCGCGGCTGTTGCGGTAGCGAACCCAGCCGAGTTTAGGCAGTTTGATGCGGCTGTTGGTTTGGTCGACTTCGAAGCCTTGAGGGAAACGGAACGAATCGCCACGGCCTTTTTTCTTGAACGTCGGGAAGTCGGTGCGCTTCTGAAAGAAATTAACGTAGGCGCGATCCAAATCCTTGAGCGCATGCTGAAGCGATTGTGATGGAGCATCTTTTAGCCACGGCGTTTCCGGGCCATTGCGCCACCCGGTCAGTAGTTTCGCCGTTTCGACGTAGCTCAATCGTTTCTCGCCAGCGGCGTACCGCTCCTTTTGCAACGCCAGTGCCTTGTTATAGACGAAGCGGCGCGATCCGGCGAAGCGGCGCATATCGCGCGCTTGGCAGCCAGAAGGCATCAATTCGAATTTGTAGGCTTGCATACGCATAGTGTCTGTATTATAGTTTGGTCTATGGAAGAAAACAACGAAATACGTCACGGTCGGTATTGCGTTTTTAACATGCATGTTCATTTGGTCTTTGTCGCGAAATACCGGCGCAATGTGTTCGACAAGCAGGCCATCGAACGATTGCGCGAACTGTTCGCGAAAATCTGTACCGACTTCGAAGCGCAGTTGATCGAGATGGACGGCGAGCATGACCATGTGCATCTGTTGGTGAACTATCCGCCGAAGGTTGCGGTATCGGCGCTGGTGAACAGCCTGAAAGGCGCGTCGAGCCGGGTTCTTAGAAAGGAAAGGCCGGATATCGCGAAACGCTATTACAAAGACGTGCTGTGGTCGCCAAGTTACTTCGCCGGTAGCTGCGGCGGCGCACCGATCAGCATCATTAAGCAGTACATCGAGCAGCAGCAGACACCAAGCTAAAACAAGATAACTCCGAGTCCTTCCCGACGAAATCGCGCGCAGTCGACGCTAGCTTTGAGCGGCGAGCGGCGCCACGACGAGCGGCAACTCGATATCGAACCGGGTACCTACGCCCACCGTAGAACTCACCGCCAAATTCCCGCCCAATTTCGTCTTCACCAGGTTATCGACGATCGTCATCCCCAATCCGGTGCCGCCGCGACCGATTCTGGTGCTGAAAAAGGGTTGAAACAAGCGCGGCAGATGCTGCGCAGGAATACCGACGCCATTATCGGAGATCTTCAGCCGCACCGTATCGCCTTGCTGTTCGCCGCAAATGCTCAACACCCCGCAATCGATGCCCTCGAAAGCGTGCAGATAGGCGTTATTGACCAGATTGATGACGACTTGTCCCAAGGCCCCTGGGTAACTGTCCATCGCGATGCCGCCGGGAATCTCCAGATCGATGCGATGGGGCAGACGCTTATAGCGCGGCGCCAATGTTCCGACCACTTCCGCCACCGTCGCCGCCAAATCGAAGCCGCGTCGTTGCTCGCTCGCCTGATCGGCGGAAACCTGGCCGAAATTATGCAGCAATTCCTGAGTGCGCAGCAGATTGCGCTGCGTCAGATCGAAGCCCTCGCGCAAGGTCGTTACAAACCCCGCCAAGTCGGAGCGTTTGAGATGCCCCTCGTCGACCTGTCGGCTGAAACGAGCGGCCTGTTCCATCATATAACCGACCGAGAGCACGCTATTGCCGATCGGCGTGCGCAGTTCGTGAGTGAAGCTGGCCACCAAGGTGCTCAATGTGGCTTGAGCCTCGCTATGCACCAGCATTTCTTGCGAACGTTGCAACTCGCCCAAGGTCTCTTCGAGTTCGACGCGCCGCTGCTCGACCCGTCGCTCCAAGGATTCGTTGAGTTCCGCCAGATGTTTGGCGGCCCGCAACAACTTCAACTGGGTCTTGACGCGAGCGCTCACCACCGCCGGGCTGATCGGCTTGGTAATGTAATCCACCGCGCCGGCATCCAGGCCTTCGACCTCTTTGGCCGGGTCGATATGCGAGGTCACGAACAACACCGGGATATCCCGCGTCGCCGGATCGCTCTTGAGCCGCCGACACGCCTCGAAGCCGTCGATCCCCGGCATCGTCACATCCATCAGAATCAGATCCGGATGCGCAGTAGCGGCCAAGTGCAAGGCTTTCTCGCCGCTGGTGGCGAACAACACCGTATGGTCTTCCCCCAAAATCGCGCCCATCAATCGGAGTATGCATACATCGTCATCGGCCACCAGCAACTTCGCACGCTCTTCAACCATCTAAGACATTCCTCTCGACAGGAAACAGCAAACCACTTCGACGAAGCGGCAGCTTACCCTAGAACGATGCCGATTTTGCGGCGATTCGCATTCGGCTTAAGGATATTCGCGGCGGCGATAACGAATAACCATTCATTTATAACGACCTCCTCGTTCGCTCATCCGTATATCGTGGAATAATAACCACGTCGCCCCGACGAAATGTGGCGCGATTTACCGGAGGATTCGCCCATGTTGATCGTTCCCCTCGGCGGCCCCGCCGACCGCACCTTTCGCCCGTGGATCACTATCGCCTTGGCGACAGCCTGCGTATTCGTCTATTTCGTGCTGCAAGGCCGCGACGACCAGCACTCCGTCAACGCGCTGAAGCGCTATCTTCAATCGGATCTGCCGAACATCGAGTTTCCGCTCTATCAGGCCGAACTCGAACAACGCGGCGGCAAGGGAAAGAACACCGTCAACGCCTTCAGGCAGCAGCTTATCGACAGCCCCGCCGGCGCGCTGCGGACGATGGAGGCCGACCGCGACTTCATGCAGCGACTGCACGACGGCAAGCTTGCCCCCCCGCCAGGTTTCGACCGCGCCAAGTGGACATCGCAACGCAGCGAATTCGAGCGTCTGGCGCAACGCTCCTTGACGCAACGCTGGAGTTTCACTCCCGCCGAACTCGGTCTGGGCTCGCTGATCGGCCATCAGTTCCTGCACGGCAGCGTCGAGCATCTGGTCGGCAATCTGGTGGTTTTGATCGTCATCGGGCGGATGGTGGAGTCGCTCTTGGGCCGACGACGCTATCTGGCGTGCTATCTGCTGAGCGGCGCAGCCGGCGCCATCGTGTTCAGTCTATTCGCCGCCGACAAAAGCGCCGCATTGGTCGGCGCTTCGGGCGCGATTTCCGGCGTAATGGGAATGTACGCCGTGCTATTGGGCTTTAGGCGCGTCGAATTTTTCTATTCGCTGATCGTTTATTTCGGCTTTTTCAGCGCACCGGCGATTGCGGCGCTGCCGATCTGGATCGCCAACGAACTCTTCCAGTTCTGGAACGACGGAGCGTCCCATATCGCCTATATGGCGCATGCCGGCGGTTTTATCTTCGGCGCCCTGATCGCCGTTCCGTTTCGCCCCAAGGAAGAAACCATCGAAATTCGCAACGTCGCCGACAGCGCGCCGGACGATGCGGCAGACATCCCCTGCGAAGCGGAATGGCGCCGGGCGCAACGACTTTTGGGCGAAGCGCGCGTCGAGGATGCGCTGCCCTTACTGCGCGAAACGGCCGAAGCGCGCCGCGGCGATGCCGACGTCGTGCGCACCTATTACAACGTGGCGCGCATCGACCCGGCGGGCGAACACTACCATCGGGCCGCGCGTCGCATGATGAAGCTGCCGGAAGCCGCCGACCCGAAATTCGAGATCGGCCATGCCACGTTTCTGGACTACCAACGGCTCGCCAAACCAGCGCCGCGTCTGGATGTCGATCTGGCGGCGCTGCTGATCCGGCGCTTTGCGCGTCACGGTCATCTGGAAGACGCCGAACGCCTGCTGAACGGCGTGCTGCGCTCGGAACCTAAGCATGCCGAAGTGCCGAAAGCCCTGTTCGAAGTCGGACGACAGATGCAGAAAGAGGTCGATGCGGCCAAAGGCGCGCGCTATTTGCGCCTGCTGAGCGAACACTTCCCACAGTCGCCCGAAGCGCAGGCCGCGCACGAGCTGCTACCGAAACAAACCGGATAAGCCGATCGCTACGAACGGGCGCCGACCTGTTGCAAGCGATCGATGAATTCGATCATTCGACGCGCATCTTCGACGCTGGCATGATGCGGAAAGCGCGCGATCGACGCCGTCAGGATTTGACGCGCCAGCGCATCCTGGTTTTTGTGCTCGTACAAGATACGCGCCGACAACAGATACACATCGGGTATCGCCGGATCGCCGGGAAAGCACCGGTCGAAACGGTTCATAATCGTCAATCCCAGATCGTACTTACGCATCCTGTATGCCGCCAGCGCCAGCGCCATCACCTGGGAGCTCTCGGTGCAACGAAATTCAGGATCGACTTCGCGGCAGCGTATAAACACCGGCGCCGCGCGATTCGCCTGGCCGGATTCGATCAGCTTCAGCATATAGTCGCGGCCATAGCTCAAGAATTGCGCAATATCCCCGGTCAATTTGAGCAAGCGGTGGTAACGATCGCACGCCTCGCCGCCCGGACGTTCGAGTTGCTCGGCATACGCCAAGGCCTTGGCCTCGTCCCATTGCCCTCGACCGATCGCTGCGGCGACCTGCCGCCCGATCATCGAGCCGGGCGATGCCTCGGCCTGCGACTCGGCGGTATCGTCCGCCGGCGCGACGACCTCGATCCCCAAACTCTCGTGGTACTGAAACAGGGCGTAGCCCATCATGCGGTAAGCCACCAGGCCGAAGTACATCGCGATGAACGCGAAGATGCTGGGCGCCAACCACCGCGGCGCCCAACTCGCCAACTTGCCGGCGACGAACACGCTGCCGACGCCCAGCGTCTCGACGAAAAACCACAGAGCGAGATATGGCCATCCTATGCTCGTCATCGTCCGCCACAGCATGCGCGGGTCGATCGCTGTCGACAAACGATGGTGGATCGCCAAATTCATGGTCACCGCCGGCAGCGCCAAGGCCGTCAACAACTGCATCGTCTGCATGGCGTTCTTGCCGACGGCGGCGGCCAGCATCACGGGCAGAGCGAGCAGGATATAGCACGCCAGCAAACGGTAAGGGCTGTTTTTCTGGCCATCGTCGATAGAATTGGCATAGTCCGCCGGATCCATGATTCCATAAGCGGTGCGCTCCAATACCTTGAAGGCGAAGCGCAGATAAATTACGACGATCACCGCGCCCATCACCAGGAAGTCGAACGGTCGGGGAAGCGGCAAAAATATCGCGAACAGCGCGCCGAGCGATAGCAAGATAAGGCGCTCCAACGGCTCGCCGCCGAGCGGGAAAGCAAAGAAATCCGGCAGACATCGCCAGAACGGCGGTGTCTCCAGCGGGCGAGAAAAAGCGATACGGGCGGCGCGCGTTTCGTTCATGATGTTGCAGTCGTAGGCAATAGGGCTATTCTGCCATCGATCGCCACTTTTTGCACTCTGCACGCAAGTTTGCAACACGAAGCCCGGCGCACGCATCCGTCCCGCCAGCGCCGACTTTCCACGCAACGACGCCGCGCGCCAAAGCCGCGTAGCGACCTCATCGTCGCCGAAAAAGCTGTCCGCGCCGCTCGATTCGCAGTCTAAACGGCGTTAATCCCTTAAACTTCGCCCCTTTGCTCCAGCCGATCCGCCCCGCCGCCACAGCTCTCGCTCAGTTCTCGTTATTTCAACCGCCGGGCCGCTCCCCCTCTTCATGTCCGCATTCACTCCCCGTCTGTTTCTGTCCTCGCTACGTCGGCGCCTGTTGCCGGCGGCGGCGGGAATGACGCAAGGGGCGACGACATGGACCACCGTGCTGTTATGGATCGCCGCCCTCGGCGGATTCGCGTTCCTTGCGCTAGTGCTGACGCTACGCTACCTGCTGTTGCCGCAGATCGACAGCTATCGTAGCGAGATCGAAGCGCTGATCGGCGAACGGCTTAAACGCCCGGTGGTTTTGCGTCGAATCGCCACCCATTGGCATGGGATACAGCCGTCGCTCGATCTCTACGGCGTCGAAATCCGCGATCTCGCGGGTCGCGCGGCCTTGAGTCTCGATCATGTCGAAGCCGAACTGTCGTGGAGTTCGCTATGGAATCTCGAGCTGCGTTTAGCCAAACTCGAACTCGATGCGCCGCAGCTCGATCTGCGCCGCGATGCGCAAGGCCGCTGGTTCGTTGCCGGGCTAGAAATCGATCCGCACGGCGGCGGGGATAATGAATTTGCCGAATGGTTATTCGATCAACACAGTATCGTCATCAACAACGCTCAAATCGTCTGGCGCGACGAACTGCGCGCCGCACCGCCGCTCGTTTTGCGCCAGCTTAATTTCAAACTGATCAACAGCGGCAAACGTCATCGCTTCGGCCTGACGGCGATCCCGCCGACCGAACTCGCCGCGCCGTTCGACCTGCGCGGCGATATCGAAGGAAAAGACGTCAAGCGCTGGGAAACCTGGCGCGGCGAACTCTACGCCAACGTCGAGCGCACCGATCTCGCCGCCTGGACCGCCTGGATCGACTACCCGCTGCCGATCCCGACCGGCCATGGCGCAGTGCGACTCTGGGCCGGTTTTGCCGATAAGCGGCTCAATTCGCTCACCGCCGATCTGAATCTGGACGGCCTGCGTATTCGCTTGCAGCCCGAACTGCCCGAACTCGAACTCAAGCGCCTCAGTGGCCGCATCGCGGCGCGACGTCTGACGAACGGCGTCGAACTGCGCAGCAAGCAACTCGGCCTCAGCACCGCCGACGGCATCGAGATCGCGCCGACCGAAATGAAGCTGGTGTGGCTCGACGCCACCCCGCAACGCCCCGCTGCCGGCGCGGCGAGCATCGACCGCTTCGATGTCAAAGCCTATACGCAACTGTCGGCCTATCTACCGCTGCCCACC
>DATETD010000396.1:0-3367 GCA_035283885.1 Rhodocyclaceae bacterium | reverse complement strand
TGGGCGCATTGATGTATTATATGGAAATCGTTATAACCACACCGATGAGATCGATTTAGATGAAGTCGGAGCCTAGCCCCCGCTCCCCCCTCTTGCTCAACCCACGTCGGCGCGTCGCGCCATGAGGGCGCGGCTGTTGATTGCCGGCGATCATGAGGTGGTGCGGCAAGGCTTGCGCGGCATCTTTTCGCGCGCTACGGATATGGAGATCGTCGGCGAGGTCACCGACGGCGCCGAGGTCGGGCAGTTCGTGCGAAATATTTCTGCAGAATTGTTGATATTCGATATCGGTTTGCCGACCGGGGGTGGCTTCGCTATTCTAGAGTCATTGCGTGCTAATGGCGCCACCATTCCTACGCTGGTGTTTTCTATGTATTATGGGTCTAGATGCGCCGATTATGCGCGCCGATTCGGGGCGCAGGGTTTTATCGGCAACGATGCCGATGGCGTTATGTTGCTTCGGGCCGCTCGACGGATTCTCACCGGCGGCGTATATTTTCCTCAGTGTCGGCGCGCCGACGCCAATACCGAGCGAGCAAACAACCCCTTTCTTTCGTTGTCGCGTCGCGAGAACGAAGTCATGCAGGGATTACTGCATGGTTTAAGTCTCCACGATATTGCCGAACGAATGGGGATCGGCAGCAAGAGCGTCAGCACTTACCGCAGCCGCTTATTGGAGAAACTCGGCGTGAGCAATAACATTGAGCTTACGACTTTAGTGATACGTCACGGATATATTTTCGATGATTTATTCTAAATGGCTGCAAATCCGTCAGGAAAACCTGACAGATTTGGAAATGTAATACATATAACATCAGTCCGTCGAGTGCGGTGCTCAGTGCGGGAGGCGAGTGCCGGTGCATTCTTGGGGGGGGGGCGATGTTTACATTGTTATTTCATATGGCGTTAAATCCCTGCCTTCAAACGCCGACGTCGGTTGAGCGGCGTCGTCTTCGTCGCTGTCGGCGGATCGCGTTTCGCTAGAGGGGACGCCATGACAACGATTCGTCAGTCCGGCGGCATTCCCGTTCTGTTGATGGGGAGTCGTGTCGTCGTCGCCGTCGCCGCATGCGGCGTTTTGGCCGTCGGCGCCTTGGCGCTGATCGACCGGTGGTGGAACGTGCCGCCGGCTTTGCCCGGCCTGGCGACGATGGAGGTCAATACCGCTGTCGGCTTGGTGCTCGCCGCTCTCGCGTTGTGGTGCTTGCGCGTCGAGGCGGCGCCGATAGGGACGATTCGCCTGGGACGCGTCTGCGCCGTCGGTGTCATGGCGTTGGGCGTGCTGACGCTGGCCGAATATCCGCTCGATACCGATTTCGGTATCGGCAATGGGCTGTTTCAGCACTCCGTTTCGGCCGGTTCTGCCGGTTCGACAGGTCGGATGTCCTCGGCGACGGCCAGTGCCTTTGCGTTTTTAGGCGCCGCCTTGTTGTTATTGGATCGACGCGCTCCAGGCGGCCTATGGTGTGCGCATATCTCGATCTTGCCGGTACTGATCGTCGCCTTTATCGCGCTCTCCGCCCACCTGTATGGCCGTATGGCGCTTTACCGGGTTTTCCCGTTTTCGTCGATAGCCTTGCATACGGCGCTGTGTTTTGCAGCTTTATGCCTCGGCGTGTTGAGCGCTCGACCGGAGCGCGGCATTATGGGGCTGCTGGTCGGCGACAGTTTGGGCGGGTTTCTCGCTCGACGCTGGCTGCCGGGTGCACTGGTGTCGATCCCTACGCTGTTTTGGCTGCGCTTGAAAGGCGAGGAGGCCGGCTATTTCGGTAACGAGTTCGGCATCGCTTTGATGGCGCTGGTCGTCATACTGCTGCTGGTCGGCGTGATGTGGTGGAGCGCCGTCCAATTGAATCTTGAAGAAAGCGTCCGGCGGCAGGCCGAAGCCGATCGGCATGTCAGCGACACGCGCTTCGAAGCGACCTTCGAGCAGGCTGCCATCGGTATTGCATTGGTCGCCATCGATGGTCGCTTGTTGCGCGTTAACCGTAAATTGGCCGCCATCGTGGGTTTTATGCCGGAGGAGTTGCTGGTCATGAGCTTTCAGGAGATGACCCACCCAGACGATTTGGATCGCGACTTGTCGCAGGTGCGGCGCATGTTGGCCCACGAGATCGACACCTATTCGATGGAAAAACGCTATCGGCGCAAGGATGGCGGCCTGGTCTGGGTCAATCTGACCGTCGCATTGGCGCACACGCCTCAGGGCGAGCCGGATTATTTCATTTCCATGGTCGAAGACATCGATGCGCGCAAGCAGGCGCAAGCGGAAGTTTCGGCCAACAAGGAAAAATTCGCGGCGGCGCTTGCGAGTATGGCGGATGCTGTGCTGATTACCGATGCGGAGGGGCGATTCATCGATTTCAACGATGCCTTTGTAAGCATCCACAGATTCGGCAGTAAGGACGAATGCGCGAGAAGCTTAGCCGAGTACCCTGATTTTCTGGAGATGTATTCGTGGGATGGAAAACTTCTGCCTCTGGAACAATGGCCTGTGTCGCGGGCTTTGCGCGGCGAGAGTGCGAGCAATGCTGAATTTACTTTGCGGCGCACGGATCGCGGTGAAACATGGATGGGCAGTTACAGCTTCGCTCCGATTCGCAATCAGGTGGGCGATATCGTCGGCGCAGTCGTCGCGGGGCGCGATATTACCGAACGGAAAGTCGCCGAAGCGTCTGTCCGGGAAAGCGAGCAACGGTTGTGCCTGGCGCTGAACGCCGCCAAGGCCGGGATATGGGAGTGGGATCTGCACAGCCAGCGCACTATCTGGTCGGATGAAATTTTTCGGCTCTATGGGCTGCAACCGGGCAGTTGCGAGCCTTCATATGCGACATGGCTCAACACGATCTATCCGGAAGATCGCGAAGTCGCGCTTGCCGCGATCTCTATGGTTGGGCAGGCGGTCGAGCTGAACCTCGAATGGCGGGTTGGCGATCCTGCGGGTGCGGCGCGTTGGCTGATGTTGCGCGGCAAACCCGAACTGGATGAGGAAGGGAGGCCGGCGCGTTATCGCGGCATCGTGATGGATATCAGCGAACGCAAGCGAGTGGAAGCGGAATTGGAGCAGTACCGCAATCATCTGGAAGAGCTGGTCGTCCACCGAACGAGCGAATTGGCGATTGCCAAGACTCAGGCCGAAGCCGCCAATCAGGCCAAGACCGCTTTCTTGGCGAATATGAGCCATGAGATACGCACGCCGATGAACGCCATTATCGGCTTAACGCATCTGCTGCAACGAGCGGGGCCGACGCCCGAGCAGGTCGATCGCTTGAACAAGATCGGCGCCGCCGGCCACCATCTGTTGTCGGTAATCAACGACATTCTGGATATTTCAAAGATCGAAGCGGGGCGGGTCGAGTTGGAAAAT
>DATETD010000395.1:0-31655 GCA_035283885.1 Rhodocyclaceae bacterium | reverse complement strand
TGAACCTCGTGCTGTTAAACGAAGACCTAAACCACGTGCATTACTCACTAAACCACGAAAAGTCGAACAAGAAAGACTGCGTAAGATGATTTATGAATATGCTATTAGGTAATCTAGTGCCATTGGGCCGTAAGCCTTGATATTTCAGTGCTTTGCGGCCTTTTTCGGAATGCTTGGGAATGCTTTTTGGTGCCGGGGGGGGGACTCGAACCCCCACACTGTTACCAGCGGCGGATTTTGAATCCGCTGCGTCTACCGATTCCGCCACCCCGGCTGGGATGTAGGCAACATTCTCATGGGGTGGCTGTCGATATGAGCGGCAACCTCGATGCAATGTGCGCGAGGTGCGCATTATGCAGCAAACTTGGGCATTCTTCAACCTTGTTCAATCAGATTATTTGATGAATGGCTTCTGTTGTATCATTTTCTCTATGAGTTGGCTGTGGCTGTTGGACTTTGTCGAAGCGAGACGGCAATGTGCGAGCGGAAACGCGATTTTGTTCGAGCCTCGCTACCGATCGGCGGAAATTCCCTCTTTTTTCGGCTTGCAGTCATATCGTGTTTAGTTTATAACCTGTGTTTCATTGAATTACGGACGGCTTCCGATGACTGAAGATTTGCTACATAAAAGGCAGTTTCCTTCCTACATCCCAAAGAAGGGTGAGGAGTACATGAACGCCAAGCAACTCGCTCATTTTAACGACATACTCAGTATGCTTAAGGACGAGTTGAGCGAGGATATCGAACGCACCGTGCATACGATGCAGGACGAGGCCACGGTGTTCGCCGACCCTAACGATCGCGCCAGTCAGGAGTCGGATATGGCTCTCGAACTGCGCAATCGCGATCGCGAACGGCGGCTGATTAAGAAGATCGACGATTCCATTGGCCGTATTGTGGCTGGAGAATATGGCTATTGCGATTCCTGCGGTGTCGAAATCGGGCTGAAGCGACTCGAAGCGCGTCCGACTGCGACGCTTTGCATCGATTGCAAAACGCTGGAAGAGCATCGCGAAAAGCAGATCAGCAAGTAAGTTCGCGCTGGGGTTGCGATGGGGGGGCGCGCCGACGATGCCTCGGTACTCTACGGCGCAGCGATAGTTCGGCTGGCGTCTTGCCTGTCTATCGTGGATGGCCGCCACAGCGAGCGATAATCGTGTAAATTCAAGGTTTTTGTCGGCCTTGAAGTAGTGTAGCGTCCTTGAGGCGGGACCGATGTCGATAAGGAGCTGCCCGCATGTTCAAGATGGTTTTTGTCGCGATCTTTTGCTTGATCTGCCTGCCGTTACGAGGATGGGCGGTCGAGATAGCGCATGTCGGAGGTTATCCTTTTCTGCCCTTCGTCGATAAATCGTCGGGCGTGACCTTCGATTTGATCAAGGCGATGAACGACTATCAGAGCGAGTATCGGTTCGAGTTCGTGCCGACTTCGGCGAACCGGCGCTATCGCGATATGGCCGACGGCGTCTTTACCGTGATTTTCTTCGAAAACGTCGGCTGGGGTTGGGACGCCAAAACCGTCGATTCGTCCAATGTGTATTTGAGCGGCGATGGCGAGGTGTATGTCGCACTGAATGCGCCGGGGCGCGGGCAGAGTTATTTCGATACCTTGCAGGATAAAGCCATTATCGGTGTCCTGGGTTATCATTATGCTTTTGCCGATTTCGAGGCCGATCAGCTTAAATTGTCCCAAAAATTCAAAATTCTGTTCAGTCAGGATAATGAAGTGAGTCTGCGTAAATTGCTGACCCGGCACGGCGACGTGGCGGTGATTACGCGATCCTTTCTGCAAGGTTTTCTTGAGCGGCATCCCGAATCGAAGGGGAAGTTTTTGGTTTCCGAGCGTTTCGATCAGGTTTATACGCATACGGCCTTGGTTAAAAAAGGGAGCAGGCCGACGGTTGGCGAAATCAATGCCTTATTGAGTGGAATGGGAAAGGCCGGGGTGTTGAAGAAAATCTGGGTGAAGCATGGTATTGCCAATTAAAATCGTTTGAAGTCGAAGATGGCGTTATGTTGAATTATATTTTCCGATTTATTCCTCGCCGTGTGCGTAGTTTATGTATCGTCGTTTATGCGTTATTGCCGATCTTTGCCAATGGCACGACGGTGCGTATGCAAACTTCGCTGGGCGATATCGATATCGAACTGTTCGATACGGCGGCGCCGCAAACGGTGAATAATTTCCTGCACTATGTCGCCAGCGGCGCGTACCGTAATACGTTCATTCATCGCAGCGTGCCGGGATTTATCGTTCAGGGCGGCGGGTTTTCATGGAATTCGACGACGAATCAGTATGGTGGCGTTGCGCAAAATCCTCCTGTCGCGAATGAGTTCAGTGCGAGCCGCTCCAATGTGCGCGGCACGATAGCGATGGCGAAACTCGGCAGCGATCCGAATAGCGCGACATCCCAATGGTTTTTCAATCTGTCGAACAATGCGGCCAATCTGGATGCGCAAAACGGCGGTTTTACCGTCTTCGGCAAGGTGATCGGCAATGGGATGCAGGTGGTCGACGCGATCGCCGCGCTTGCGCGCGTCAATGCCGGGTCGCCATTCGATAATCTGCCGGTGGCGGCGCCGATAACGAGTGGCGTTCGCAAGGAAAATCTGGTGACGATCGACAGCGTCGTTACACTAGCCGATCTCAAGGCCGGATGGAATCTGATGGGGAACGGCACTCTTTCATCATTGAATGTTGCGAATTATTTCGGCGATGCGGATAAGGTGATTACCGTGTGGAAGTGGTCGCCGTCGCCGGGGAAATGGGCGTTTTTTGCTCCGGGAATTGCAGAGCCGGCATTGCGCGATTACGTTTCGAGCAAAGGGTATGAGATGCTATCGTCGATAGGCGCTGGCGAAGGTTTTTGGGTCAATGCCAAACAGGCGGCAAATTTCATGCTGCCGAATGCTAATGCCGTAACATCGGATTCTTTCAAGTCGAGTTTGCCGCTCGGTTGGAGTTTGATTGCGATCGGCGACAATAAAAGCGCCGCCGGTTTCAATGCGGCTTTGAGCGATTCGGCGACGCCGCCGACGAGTCCTGCGGCTATTCCGCTGAATTTGACCTCCCTCTGGGCCTGGGACGCGGCGGGCGGCGTGTGGTTGTTTTATGCGCCTAAACTGGAGCGGGAGGGGGCGCTGGCATCGTATATCGCCAGTAAAGCGTATCTCGATTTTACGGCGACAGGGAAAAACTTGAGTCCCGGCATCGGTTTTTGGGTCAATAGGCCGTAGCCGACGCTGGGCCGCCGATAATGCATTCGGAGGAAACTTTTAGATGAAGAGAAAAACGATAGCACGGGCTGCGCTGGCGGCGAGTATCGTCTTGGCATTGGGCGCCAGTATGAATGCGCTACCTGGCGCGGTAGCGGCGCAGCCGCCTGCCGTCGACGCCAAATTGCAGTCGGCCAATGTCTTGCTGGTGGCGTTGAAACGCCAGAACGCCGAAAAGCAAGGTGGCAAGGGCGCCGAAATCGATGGGATCGAGGCCGATTTGCGGCGCGCCACCGAGTTGCAGGCCGGTGGCCAAGGCGTCGAGGCGCAGAAATTGATCGATGCGGCTTATGTGCGCACCAAGACGGCGATCGCTTCGATGCAGCAAAGTACGGGCTTGAAGAGCGGCAGCGCCGCCTTGGCGGAGGCGCTACGGATCAAGTTAAGCGAAACCGATAGCCCGCAATTGCGCGTGGTATATGCTAGGCGCGAGAGTAGTCTCAAAGCGCTGCTTTCTGCCGGCGAGCGCGTCGCCAAGGAGCGCGGTTCGCGTCCTAACGAACTGGCTCAGGCCGAGCAAGCGCTAAACGATGCGACTGTCCACGTAAAGAACGCTCGATATCCGGAGGGCATTGCGGCGGTCGAGCGCGGTTATCTTCAGGCCAAGGCAGCGGTGAGCACTTTGCGCGGCGGTCAGCAACTGATGGCGGACAAAAATTTCAGTACGCCTGCCGAAGAGTTCGACTACGAACAGCGGCGCAACGACGATTATCGTAAGCTGATCGACCTATTGACGAAGGGCGTCGGCGATGCCGCTTTAACGACTCAGGTCGAGTCCAGCCGCCAAGCGCGCGAGGCGGCGGATCGGGCGGCGGGCAGTGGCGACTGGACACAAGCGCTTAAGCGTATCGATGCGTCGACGCTGGAATTGAAGCAAATATTGAAACTGGCGGGTTTCCCGATTATGTAGCACCCGTCTCGTCAGCGCCGACTTTCGAGAACTTATCGGGATCGGCGTTGGACGCCATCGCGCGGCATCTTGCCGCTGATCGCTTCGACCAACAAGGCGAAAAACGGCAGGTTGTGCGCCAGCAATGGCTTACCGGTGGTGAGCAAGCCGACCGAGATATCCCGTTCGGGGTCGGCCCAGCCGAGGATATTGACGAGGCCCAGATGACCGAAGGCGCGTTCGGTGCGGCGGCCATATAAACCGAAGCGTTCGCCGCCCATCATCATGCCGGCTGAAAATCTTAGCGGGATTTTCAGCACGCCGTCGATGCGGTGCGGCGAGTTTTCCAAGGTGGCGTGTTGCACGGTCAGCGGAGCGACGATCTGTTTGTCTTCATAGCGACCGTTATCCAGCAGCATCTGGAAGAAGCGGCTCAGTTCTTCGGCGGTGCCGACCATATTGCCGGCGGCGATCGGGTCGACGAAAAATTGGTATCGATTGAGCAAGTGGGCATCCTTACCGGCGTCAATGGCGAGGAACTCCTTGAGATAGCGGTTGATTGCACCGGGCAGCTTGGCGCCGCAGATGTAATCGCGCGCCATCAGGGCGAAATCTTCCGGTGTGGCGCCGTAATCGAGAAAGCGGAATCCCATCGGTTGTTTGAAGTGTTCGCGCCAGTAGTTGCGCAACGGCTGTCCGGTGACGCGCTCGATGATTTCCTGCAGAATCGGCCCGCCGGTCAGCGCATGGTAGGCTTGAGCGCGGCCATGCGAGCAGAGCGGCTCGGCGGCGCAAATCAGTTCGAGCATGCGCGCATGGTCGGCGACCGTTTCGGCGGGTTCGTCGACGGGAATGCCGGGGACGCCGCCGCGATGCGACAGAATTTGATAGATATTCAAACGTTCTTTACCGCGCGCGGCGAACTCGGGAATGTAATGGGCGACCGGGTCGAGTAAGTCGATTTTCCGTTGTTCGGCCAGTTTATGAATCGCCATGGCGGTGATGGCTTTGCTGGCGGAATAGATGCACGCCGGCGTATTCGTCGTGACATTCACCGGAGTTTTACCGGGTTTCCCGGTCGACTCGTCGAGATAGCCGCTGGCGTAGCCGATCGCGCGGTTCATGACGATCTTGCCGCGACGGCGGAGGCACAGCATGATCGCCGGGTAGAAGCCGGTGCAGTAGAGATTCTCGGCGGCTTGCCAGATGGCGTCGACCGTGCCTTTCGGCAGGCCGACGGCGTTTTCTTCGACTTCGGCGTTACGGTCGATGTCGGTGACTCGGGCCAGATCGTGCGGCACCGGCAGAGTGCGCAGCAACGGCCTGAGCAGTGAGGACGCGGCGATTTGACGATTGGCGAAGGTGGCGACAGTGGCTAACATGGGGTTTCCCGAGAGATGCTAGAGCGAACGATGGCGCTGGCGGGGCGCATCCGTCCCGCCAGCGCCGAGTTTTGCCGAGTTTTGTATAGGGGGCGTCGATAAAACTAGTGCGAGCGTGCGCCATGTGGATGTACGGTGTAGTGCGCGGCGCGGCGCGGTGCGGCGACATGTTGGATGGCGGATGGCAGGCCGATGACGGTATTCACGGCGCTGAGCAATTTATCCAGCTCGAACGGCTTGGTGATATAGCCGTCGGCGCCGCAGGCCAAGCCGCGGATCACCGCCTCGCGCGTGGCTTGGGCGGTCAGCATAATAACGGGAACGGATTTCAATGCGGGATGATTGCGTATGGTGACGAGGATGTCGAAGCCGTCGGCATCGGGCAATACGATGTCCAACAGCACCAGATCCGGCGGTGCGGGGCGCCTGAAGGCGGCGACGATTTGTTCGCGATTGGCCGCCGGAATGGTGTCGAAGCCTTTGATTTCGAGGAATTTCGTCAGCAGCATCGACATCGAATGTTCGTCCTCGATCACGACGACCGTCGGTCGTTCTCCGGGGCGCAATCGACGGCGCGGGCCGGGGTCGCGAACGATGCTTACATAATAGCCCTGAGTTTTCAGCGAGTCGGTTCCTACGGCGGCTTCTTCGTGGGCGGCGAGCAGCGCATGCGGGTGCGGTTGGGCGACGGGGTCGTTCGAGAGAAACGCGGTGAAGTCGAGCGAATCCGAGGCTTGTTCCAGCACGATCATGTCGGCTGCCCAGAGTTGTTGCAAACAGGAGATCGCAACGTCGGGTTTCAGCGCCGGAGAGAGGCCTATCAGCCGCTCCGTCGTCATCGATTCCTTGCCGAGCAGCGTCAATAATGTCAGGTAATGCTTTGGAAGTATGCTTGCTTTGTTGCTTAACTGATGCCTCCCTTCCGCGCTCAGAGAGAATACGTCGTCGTTCATTATGTTATGTTGCGCTTTGTGAGTCATGGCGGATCGATGATGATTCTGGAATTATTTGAGATGGCTCGCCATAATGGCGTCGATATTGATTTTCTTCAGCCCCTCGGCAAACAGTTGGGCGTAACGTTCGCCGGCGGCGCCTTTTTTGAAGCAAATGTAGAGTGTTTTGTCTTCGAGAATCTTGGGATTGAAGCGAAGTTTATGCTTGGCTTCGCTCAATTTTCCTGATGTCTTCAGCAAATAGTTGAATACGTTCTTGTCGACAACGGCAAGATCGATGCGTTTGCCATTAACTTTCAGTAAATTCTTGGTGTCGTCGACGGTGGTGTCGACCTTGAGTTTCTTTTGTGCGACGCGCTTATCGAATTCGGCGGTATTGACATAGTCCTGCACCACGCCGATGCGGTATTTCGATAAATCGTCGAGCGTGTTCCAAACGATGGGATTGTCGACGTTTTCGGCAAAACCCAAAGGGCCGCTGCCCATGGGGGCGGAGTAGGTGAACTCCTTGGCGGTATCGTCGGAATAGTATTCGGGGAAGTAGCCTTGGTAGCCGGGATCGTCCTTGACCATGCGCACCGCGCGCGACCATGGGTAGAACTCGATAATGACGGTGTAGCCGACCGCTTTGAACGCTTCTTTGACTACGGCGGCGGATGCGCCTTTGTCTTTCAAGCTTTCGCCGGTGTAGGGCGGCCAATCCAGCGAGGTCAAGCGTAGCGTTTTATCGTCAGCGGCGTGGGCTGCGCTCATTGTTAGCGAGAACAGCAAGGTGAGGCTAAATTTTCGTAAGGCATTCATGACGTTTCTCCTGTAGAAGTGTGGGCGGCGGCGTTCGGGGGACGCGCGCGCTGCAACTCTATCACTTTAGCGTATTTGACGAAGGAAAAAAAACAGCCGATCGCTATATGAGCGAAGCCGGCGGCGCCGTCGCGCCAGCCGGAACGAAAGATATAGAAGCGGATAAAGCGCGCCAATGGCGAAGTCAGCAGTTTCCACGGTTGCGGCGGCGTGCCGGCGTGCTGCATCGCCGCTGCCTGAATGTCGGTGTAGCGGTTTTGCTTGGCGAGGTAGTTCGCCAGGCTTTCGGCGGAGTCGTGCAGCAGATCGCCTTGAAGGACGCCGGTTGCGCACTCGGCGACGACATGCTCGTGCACCTTGTCCTCGCTCCAGTGCGCATGACGGCGGTCGAATAGGCGGATATTGAAATCGGGATAGCCCTCGCCATGGCGCAGATAGCGTCCGAGGAAGCGGTTGCGGCGCGCGATGCGATAGGCGCTACAGGTCGGGGCGGCGAGTTCGCGGCGGATCGCGTCGACCAGTTCGGGCGTTAGCTGCTCGTCGGCGTCGAGGCACAGCACCCAATCGTGCTTGGCCAGATCGACGGCGAGCCGTTTTTGCGGGCCGAAGCCGATAAATTCGTTATGGATCACGCGTGCGGAGAATCGTTCGGCGATCGCCACGGTATCGTCGTTGCTGCCGGAGTCGACAACGACGATATCGATATCGTCCGCCAGCGCGTGCGCCGAGGCGAGGCAGGACGTCAATTGGCTGCCCGCGTTGTAGGTAATCAAAACCAGACTGAGTTTGTGCATGGATTCATTATATTCCGGCGACGCAATCGGCGGCGATGGCGCGACTGGCCGTTATAATTTGGCGCATGCAGAAAATCCTGTTGATCCGCATGTCGTCGATGGGCGACATCATTCATAATTTTCCTGCCTTGACCGAGTTGCGCGCGCATTTTCCGGCGGCGCGTATCGATTGGGTGGTCGAGGAGGCGTTCGTCGGCTTGGCGGGCTTGCATCCCGGCGTCGATCAGATTGTGCCCTTCGCCTTGCGGCGTTGGCGCAAGAAGCTGTGGGACAGCGGCAACCTCCGCGAAATACGCTGCTTCCGGCAAACATTGGCGGCGGCGCAGTACGATGTGGCGATCGATAGTCAGGGTTTATTGAAAAGCGTATTGGTGGGCAAATTGAGTCGCGCGACCTTGGTCGGTTATAGCCGCAAAACGGTGCGCGATCCGCTGGCGAGCTTGTTTTACGATCGGCGTTACGATATCGCGCCGGTGCATGTGATCGAGCGCAATCGGCGGATCGCGGGCTGCGCTTTGGGTTATGAGCCGGATGGTGCGTTCGACTATGGAATTCGTCCGCCGATGCTGACGCTGCCGTGGTTGCCCAGCCGTCCTTTTGTCGTCTGTTTGACGGCGACGGCGCGCGACGCCAAGCTGTGGCCC
Organism: Rhodocyclaceae bacterium; assembly: GCA_035283885.1. Lineage (GTDB taxonomy): Bacteria > Pseudomonadota > Gammaproteobacteria > Burkholderiales > Rhodocyclaceae > DATETD01. The sequence continues at coordinate 22,916 of DATETD010000395.1, read as the reverse complement.
GAGGCGCATTGGATCGCATTGGGGCGCTGGTTATTGGATCGAGGATTATGTCCCCTCTTTCCGTGGGGCAGCGAACTGGAACGCGAACGATCGCAGCGTTTGGTCGCCGCTTTGCCGGGGAGCGTTGCACCGCCGCGCTTTAGCTTGGTCGAGGCGGCGCGCATGTTGGTCGATGCACGTTTGGCGATCGGCGTGGATACCGGTTTGATGCATTTGGCGGCGGCGCTGGATACGCCGACGGTGGGGATTTTTTGCGACTCCGACCCGCATCATGCCGGAGCGCGTGCGCGTCGTTTTTCCGAAAGCCTCGGCGGCGTGCAACAATCGCCTTCGCTGGCGGCGGTATGCGAGGTCGCGGCGCGGGCGTTAGCTGTATAACAAATAAATTTTCTAGAAAGCGAGTATCGGTATGTGCGGAATTGTGGCTGCCGTGGCGGCAGGGAATATCGTCCCGGTGTTGATCGAGGGCTTGAAGAAGCTGGAATACCGTGGCTACGACTCCGCCGGTCTGGCGGTGTTGAACCCCGGACTCACGCGCTTGCGTAGCGTCGGTCGCGTTGCGTCTTTGGAAGCGCAAGTGCCGGGCCTTGAGGCGCAGCGCGGGATTGCGCATACGCGCTGGGCAACGCATGGGGCGCCGTGCGAGCGCAACGCCCATCCGCATATTTCGGGCGGTTTGGCGGTGGTGCATAACGGCATTATCGAGAACTATGCCGAGATAAAGCAGGAGTTGCAGGGCGTAGGCTATCGCTTCGATTCGGATACGGACACCGAGGCGATTGCGCATTTGCTCGAATACACTTTGAAAACCGTGCCGGATTTGTTCGCTGCGGTGCGTCAAGCCGCCGCCAGGTTGATCGGCGCGTATGCGATTGCAATCGTGCGCGAAGGCGACGACACCGTGGTGGTAGCGCGTCACGGCGCGCCGCTGTTGTTGGGTCTGGCGGACGACGGTCACTATGCGGCCTCGGATGCGGCGGCCTTGCTGCAAGTCACGCGGCGTATGGTGTATCTCGAAGACGGCGATGTGGCGGAGTTGCGTCGCGATGCGTATCAAATAGTCGGCGCTGACGGGACGGCGGTGCTGCGCGCGGTGCACGAAAGCAGTTTGTCGGCGGATGCGGTCGAGTTGGGCGATTACCGACATTATATGCAAAAGGAAATTTTCGAGCAGCCGCAAGCCTTGGCGGCGACCTTGGAGCCGATCGGCGGCGCACAGGCGATCAGCCCGAATCTGTTCGGCGCGCAGGCGCCCGAAATTTTCGACGGCGTGGACTCGGTGTTGATACTTGCCTGCGGCACCAGCTACCATTCCGGCTTGGTGGCGCGCTATTGGATCGAGCAAATGGCCGGCCTTCCCTGCACGGTGGAAATCGCCAGCGAGTATCGCTATCGCGCCTCGGTGCCCAATCCGCGCCAATTGGTGGTGGCGATTTCGCAATCGGGCGAAACCGCCGACACCTTGGCCTCGATCAAGTTTGCGCATTCATTAGGGATGAAACGCACCTTGGCGATATGCAATGTGCCCGAGTCGGCGATCGTGCGCGAATGCGCCTTGCGCTTCCTGACGCGCGCCGGTCCCGAAATCGGCGTGGCGTCGACCAAGGCGTTCACGACGCAGTTGGCGGCGCTGTTTTTGCTGTCGGCCACCTTGGCCAAATTGGCGGGCCGCTTGACGGCGCAAGACGAAGCCCTGCATCTGCGCGACTTGCGTCATTTGCCGGTGGCGATCCAAAAAGTATTGGCGCTGGAAAGCGGCATCGCGGCGTGGGCCGGGCGCTTCGCCGACAAACATCATGCGTTGTTCTTAGGGCGCGGACATCATTTCCCGATTGCGCTCGAAGGCGCGTTGAAACTTAAGGAGATTTCCTATATCCATGCCGAGGGTTATCCCGCCGGCGAACTCAAGCACGGCCCCTTGGCCTTGGTCGACGAGGATATGCCGGTGGTTAGCGTAGCGCCCAACGACGCCTTGCTGGAAAAGCTCAAGTCCAATCTAAAGGAAGTCGCCGCGCGCGGCGGCGAACTGTATGTTTTCGCCGACGCCGATTCGCAGGTCGAGGAGGAGGCCGGGGTGCATGTGCTGCGCTTGCCGGAGCATTATGGTCTGCTCTCGCCCGTATTGCATGTCGTGCCGCTGCAAATGTTGGCCTACCATGTCGCGCTGACTCGAGGCGCGGACATCGATAAGCCGCGCAACTTAGCGAAATCGGTCACGGTCGAGTGAGTGCGCTATGAGCGATGTATTGGGCAATTTATTGAATTTGCTGACGCTTGAATTGATCGAGCCGGATCTCTATCAGGGGCAGACTCAGGATTTGGGGTTTCGCAGCTTGTTCGGCGGTCATGTCTTGGGTCAGGCGCTGGTCGCCGCCACCAACACCTGCGATCATCGTAGCGTGCATTCCCTGCACGCCTACTTTATTCGCGCCGGTAGCGTGCAATCGCCGATACGGTATCAAGTTGAACGGATCCGCGATGGCGGCAGCTTCAGCGTGCGCCGCGTGACGGCGATTCAGAATGGGAATCCGATTCTCATCCTGTCGTCGTCGTTCCAGACGGCGGAAAGCGGTTTCGAGCATCAAGCCGAAATGCCCGAGGTGGCGGCGCCCGAGACGCTGGTTTCCGAATTGGAGCGGGCGCGGGCGGTGAAGGATCGGATTCCGGAGCGGGTGCGGCAGCAGTTCACCTGTGACCGTCCGATCGAAATTCGGCAAATCGATCCGGTCAATCCCTTCAAGCCGCAGAAGAAAACGCCGCTGCGTTACGCTTGGTTTCGCGCGGTCGGCGCAATGCCGGACGATTTGACGCTCAACAAATGCTTGCTGGCCTACGCTTCCGACTTCGGCTTGCTCGGCACCTGCATGCGCCCGCATGGAGTGACGTTTTTTCAGCGCGACATGATGACGGCGAGCCTCGATCATGCGATGTGGTTTTACCGCGATTTTCGCATGGACGACTGGCTGCTCTATGCCTCCGACAGCCCCACGGCGGCACATGGACGCGGCTTCAATCGCGGCAATATCTTTACGCGCGACGGCAAATTAGTGGCCTGCGTGACTCAGGAAGGCTTGTTCCGGCAACTGGCCGAGGGCAAGGAGACCCGCACCAGTCAGGGATAGTCGGCACTCATGTAAAAGGCCGGGCTTACTGAACCAATGCGCCGGCCTTTTTTATCGAATGCGCCGCTTGCCGCTTACCACAAGGTTTCGCGTTCCGCCGAGGCGCTGATATTGTGAATGCTCAGGTCTGCACCGTTGAATTCGTCTTCGGGATCGAGACGGATGCCGACAGTTTTGCGCAATGCGCCGTAAATCGCGAAGCCGCCCGCCAGCGCGACGACGATTCCCAGTGTAGTGCCGATCAGTTGGCTCATAAACGTCACTCCGCCGAGGCCGCCTAGCGCCTTGGTTCCGAAGATGCCGGCGGCCAAGCCGCCCCAGGCGCCGCACAGGCCATGCAAGGGCCATACGCCGAGCACGTCGTCGATTTTCCAGCGATTTTGCGTCCAGGTAAACATCAGCACGAACAGGCCGCCGGCCACGCCGCCGACGATCAAGGCGCCGATGGGATGCATCAGATCGGAGCCGGCGCAGACGGCGACTAGTCCGGCCAGCGGGCCGTTATGGACGAAGCCGGGGTCGTTCTTGCCGGCGACCAGCGCGGCCAGCGTGCCGCCCACCATCGCCATCAGCGAATTCATCGCCACCAAGCCCGAGATTTTGTCGAGGGTTTGCGCGCTCATGACGTTGAAGCCGAACCAGCCGACGATCAGTATCCATGCGCCCAGGGCGAGGAAGGGGATGCTCGACGGCGGGTGCGCCGCAATTGCGCCGTCGCGGCTATAGCGACCGCGCCGCGCGCCGAGTAGCAGCACCGCTGCGAGTCCGATCCAGCCGCCCATCGCATGCACCACCACCGAGCCGGCGAAGTCGTGGAATTCTTCGCCGAAGCTGGCTTTAAGCCAGGCTTGGATGCCGAATGCTTGATTCCAGGCGATGCCTTCGAACAGCGGATACACCAAGCCGACCAGCAAGAAGGTCGCGGCCATTTGCGGGCCGAAGCGCGCGCGTTCGGCGATGCCGCCCGAGACGATCGCAGGGATCGCGGCGGCGAAGGTCAGCAGGAAGAAGAACTTGGTGAGTTCGAAGCCGCTTTTTTGCATCAGGGTTTCGGCGCCGGCGAAGAAATTGACGCCATAGGCGATGCTGTAGCCGATAAAGAAATAGGCCAGCGTCGAGACCGCAAAGTCGGCGAGAATTTTTACCAGAGCGTTGACTTGATTCTTGCGTCGCACGGTGCCCAGCTCCAGAAAGGCGAAGCCGGCGTGCATCGCCAGTATCATGATGGCGCCGAGCAGAATAAACAATACATCGGCAGAGGTTTTGAAGTTTTCCATTACGTGCGTTTCTCCATGGTCGATTTACCGGAACGAGGCGAGAAAGCAAAAACCATTCCAATACTGTGGGTGGCTGTAAAATCAAATGCTTGGGCAATTATGGCGTCGCCGGTTGCGCCAAGTTGGTGCGACCGGCGACGTCATGCACCACAAGCATGCATCGCAGTGGAAAAGTCGGCGCTGGCGAGACGGATCGGGGCGCCGGCGGACGATGGCCCCATGCCAAGACGCGGTTTCGACTTGACGAAGCCGGGTTCGGCCTGCAATCATGCGGCCTTTGCCGTCATTGCACGAGTCGATTCGCCCCTTGAACACCTTACGATCGATCCGGAGCCGCACCCCAATGGGGCCTATCGACTCCGTTCATCCCGTGAGCGCCTTGCTGAGCGCTCGTCCAGCGTATCGCATGAGTCAGTACTTGGCGGCGGCGTATATGCTGCTGATCGCCTACGCCAGCCTCTATCCCTTTACCGGCTGGATCGATCTGGGGATTCCTGCGCTGGGATTCGTCGGCGCCGCGTGGCCGCGCTATACCACGCATTTCGATCTGGCCAGCAATATTGCGGCCTATGCGCCGCTGGGGTTTTTGCTGGTGGCGGCATGGCGTAGCCGCTACGGCGCATGGGTTGCGGCGGGGCTGGCGCTGTTGCAAGGCTGTTTGCTGAGTTTTGTGCTGGAGTGGCTGCAAAATTATTTACCGAGCCGCGTGCCTTCCAATCTCGACTGGGGTTGCAATTCGCTCGGTGCGCTGTTGGGCGTGCTGGCCGGGATGCGCTGGTACGGATGGCTGAATGCGCAACGCCTGCTCTACTGGCGTCGGCGCTGGTTGACGCAGAGTCATGGTAGCGAATGGGGGATTTTATTGGTGGCGGGATGGCTGCTCACCCAGCTTTCTCCCGAGATACTGCTGTTCGGCAGCGGCGATTTGCGACAGTTGCTCGACACTCACCCGATTCAACCCTTTATGGCCGAACAATTTATCGATCTCGAAACCATGGTTACGGCGAGCGGCTTGATTGCGGCGGGATTGATGACGAGCTGGCTGCTACGGCTCAACGCCAATGCAGTGGTGGTGGCGCTGGTGCTGACGGCGCTACTGCTAAGAATCTTGGCGTATGCGTTAATGATGGGGCCGGACGCCGCTACGGCGTGGATCACGCCGGGCAATGCGACGGGTCTGGTGATCGGTTTGGCCTTGTTGCTAGGTGCGACGCATTTGTCCTTATCGTGGCAACGGGCGGTCGCGGCCTTGTCGCTGCTGTTCGCCACGGTCGTGGTTAATTTGGCGCCGGAAAATCCTTACTTGATGCATACCTTGCAAACTTGGAACCCTGGGCAGTTCCTCAATTTCAACGGCTTGACGCGGCTGGTGTGCTCGCTCTGGCCGTTTTTGGCCTTACCCTGGCTGATGTCGTATCGAGCGGAAAATCATGAAATCCATTAACGATCTGAGGCAATTGCGCGACGCCTTGCGCGAATTCGGCGCGGCGCGCCAGTGGCGAGCCTATCACAGTCCCAAGAATCTCAGCATGGCGCTGAGTGTCGAAGTCGCTGAATTGTTGGAACATTTTCAATGGCTGACGGCGGAGGAGAGCCTGAATCTGTCTTGCGAACAATCCGCCGAGGTCGCCGACGAAGTGGCCGACGTGTTGCTTTACCTGACGCAACTGGCCGATGTGCTCGGCATCGACTTGCTGGAAGCGGCGAGCCGCAAACTGGTCAAAAACGCGATCAAATATCCGCCGACGGTATAATCCGCGCTTTGCCGCCCCCGTTAATCCGTCATGAGCCATTTCAAATATCACGTATTTTTCTGCGAAAACCAGCGCAAACCGGGCGAGGCCTGTTGCAATCCGCGCGGCGACAATGGATTGCGCCTCTACGCCAAAGAGCAGGTCAAGGCGCGGGGGGAGGCGATTCCGGGCAAAGTGCGCATCAATAGCGCCGGCTGCCTGGACCGCTGCGAAAAAGGGCCGGTGCTGGTGGTGTACCCCGAGGCGGTGTGGTACACCTATGTGGATAAAGAGGATATCGACGAAATCGTCGAGCAGCATTTGTTGCACGGTCGCATCGTCGAACGGCTGAAAGTGGTATGACGCACCACGAACGACAATCGATTCCGGGGCCGGATGGCGTGCTGGAAGTCTTTGTCGATATTCCCGCAGAGGCGCACGGCTTGGCCTTGATCGCCCATCCGCATCCGCTGTTCGGCGGCACGGCGGACAATAAAGTGGTGACGACGCTGGCGCGCGCCTTTCGCGAACAGGGCTGCATTACGCTACGCCCGAGCTTTCGCGGCGTCGGCGGCTCCAGCGGCGAGCACGATTATGGCCGTAAGGAAACCGACGATCTATATGCGGTGCTGGCCTGGGCCAAGCAGCAGTTCGCCGCGACCTTGCCGCCGGCGGCGGCAAACGCCCCTTACCTCGCCGGGTTTTCTTTCGGCGCGCATGTGACGACGCGGCTGGCGCGCCGCTTGAGCGATCAAGGCCATGCTGCGCATTGGTTGGTGTTGGTCGGCACTGCGATCGGCGCGGTGGCGGGCGACCGTCACTATGCTACCGAGCCGGTGGCCGCCGACACCTTGCTGATCCATGGCGCCGCCGATGAATTGATCCCGCTGACGACGGTGCTGGCCTGGGCCGAACCGCAGGGTCTGCCGGTGACGGTCTTGCCGGGCGCCGATCACTTCTTCCATCGGAAACTCCCCGCGATTCGCGATTTGATTCGCCGCAACTGGCCGGGTTTTCCGGGCTAATTCGCGCTGCGCCATATTATGCGTTTGGTGTTGCGGCGCGGCAAGTTCGCGCCGTTTCCGCGATATCGCCGCTAAGCGTATGTGCGCAAAGGTTTTTCTCGACTCATCCACAAAACCTGTGGATAACTTTGTGAACAAGCTGGGGCCGTCGAGAAAAAGCGTCGCCAATACATGATCTTAGCTTGAGTGGGCGAATCTTGAGCAGCATCGTAACTCATTGTTTATTCTGCGTTTTACCATCCGTATAACGAGAATAATGTCATGTCGATTCGACGCTGTCCGCAATTGTATGCAGGCGGTCTTGTGTGAATAAGTCAAGGCTTAAAGGGCGAGTTTTCTCGCTTAAATCGACGGATGGAATTCTTTCGGCATGGATTGCGCCCGATGGGAAAACTCGGCGCCGGCGGGACGGTCGAGTCAGGTCGCGAGCAAAATAGCGGCATAACGCAAGCCCTTGCCGAGCAGCATCCACAGCGCGCAGCGCCACCATGACAGCCGCAGCCAGCCGGCGGCGACGACCAAGGCGTCGCCGATCAACGGCAGCCAAGTCAGCGCCAAAGCGTAGGGGCCGTAGCGGCGTAGCGTAGCGATTTTGTCCGGCGAGATCTTCTGCGGCAAAATAAACGCCAGGGCATAGCTGCTCATTCCGCCCAAGGTGTTGCCCAGCGTCGCCAGCGCCAAGGCCGCGATCGCTTGATCGGGGTGCTGCTTGATCAGTAAGAAGAACACCACCTCCGAGCCGCCCGGTAACAGTGTGGCGGCGAGAAAACTGCCGATAAACAGTCCAATCAGTCCGTTTGTGGCGCTAAATGGGGCGAGTGTCGCGAAATCGAAGTCCATCCCGCATGTTACCCTGTACGCTGGCTGACTTTTCAGGCTTTTCGCCATGGACTATCTCGAAAAAATATTGACCGCAAATGTATATGATGTCGCTATCGAAACTCCGTTGGATCTGGCGCCGAATCTTTCCGCGCGCATCGGCAACCGGCTCTACCTCAAGCGCGAAGACATGCAGCCGGTGTTCAGCTTCAAACTGCGCGGCGCGTACAACAAAATCGCGCACTTGACGCTGGCGCAGCGCCAAAAGGGGGTGATTTGCGCCTCCGCCGGCAACCATGCGCAGGGCGTGACTTTGGCGGCGCAAAAACTCGGCATCCGCGCAACGATCGTGATGCCGACCACCACGCCGCAGATCAAAATCGATGCGGTGAAAAAGCGCGGCGCGGACGTAGTGCTCGCGGGCGATTCCTACGATGCAGCCTTCGTGCATGCGCAGGAACTCGAAAAAGCCCAGAATCTGAGCTTTGTCCATCCGTTCGACGATCCCGACGTGATCGCCGGGCAGGGGACGATCGGCATGGAAATCCTACGCCAGCACCCGCAGCCGATCGACGCGGTGTTTTGTTGCGTCGGCGGCGGCGGGCTGATCGCCGGCGTCGCGGCGTATATCAAGCGTTTACGTCCCGAAACCAAGGTGATCGGCGTCGAAGCCGTCGATGCGGATGCGATGACGCGCTCGCTCGCAGCGGGCAAGCGCGTGCGCTTGACGCAAGTCGGCTTGTTCGCCGACGGCGCGGCAGTCAAATATGTCGGCGCCGAAACTTTCCGTCTATGTCGCGAATATGTCGATGAGATGATTCTGGTCGATACCGATGCGATTTGCGCGGCGATCAAGGACGTATTCGAAGACACGCGCTCGATTCTCGAACCGGCGGGGGCGTTGGCGATTGCGGGCGCGAAAGCCTGGGCCAAGCAGCATGGCGTAGCGGGGCAGACGCTGGTGGCCGTGGCTTCGGGCGCGAATATGAACTTCGACCGGCTGCGTTTCGTCGCCGAGCGCGCCGAAATCGGCGAACAGCGCGAAGCGGTGCTCGCCGTCACTTTGCCGGAGCGACCCGGCGCCTACAAAGAGTTCGTCTCGCTGATCGGCGCACGCAATATCACCGAATTCAATTATCGTTATCACAGCCCGAGCGAAGCGCACGTGTTCGTCGGCGTGCAGATCGCCAATCGTCAGGAGTCCAGCGAACTGCTCGCCCAATTGCAAGCCGGCGGCTATCCGACGCTCGATTTGACCGACGACGAAATGGCGAAGCTGCATATCCGCCATCTGGTCGGCGGCCATGGCGGAGAAGTGCATAACGAGTTGCTGTATCGCTTCGAATTCCCCGAACGCCCCGGCGCCTTGATGAATTTTCTCAACACCATGAGCGCCGGCTGGAATATCAGCCTGTTCCATTACCGCAATCACGGCGCCGACACCGGACGCGTGCTGGTCGGCATGCAGGTGCCGCCGCAGGAAATGAAGGATTTCCGCACCTTTCTGAAGAATCTCGGGTATCGTTACTGGGACGAATCGAAAAACCCGGCGTATCGCTTGTTTTTGGAGTAATTTCTGGAAATGAAACTTTCGTATTTTGTCGGACGAAAATCCGCCTGGATCGCCTTGATGGCCGCCTTGTTGGCGACTTTCGTCGCCGAAGGACTCTACCGCACTGGGCTGGCGACGCGCATCGAGCATATTTATTCCGATGCGTGGCATCGCTTCGCCGGCAAGCGCGCGACGCCTAGCCATGCGGCGTTGGTGATGCTCGACGATCCGAGTTTGAACGAGCGACCCGACGAACCACTGGCCTTTTGGACGCCGCATTTTGCGCATGCGGTCGAAACCTTGCGCGCCGTAGGCGTCAAGACGATCGCGATCGACTTTATTTTCAGCGGCAGTCCGGAGCGGTGGATCGAAAAAATGGGCTTGATGGGCAGCGAGGCGTCGCGCACCTATGATCGGCATTTCCGCGAGGAAATCAATCGAGGCGGGGTGTTGCTGGCGGGCTATAAAGTCGGCGCTGGCGAGACGGTCGACGATTTCGTCTTACCAAGTCCGGACTATCTGATCGCCTTGCCGAATCTGGATATGACGAATCATGTGGGACTGGCGAATCTGCGCGCCGATCCGGATAGTGCGGTGCGGCGCTTCGTGTTGGTCGACGCCGCGTCGGACTACGCCAAGAAAGAAGGCATGCCGCAAATGGCCTTGGGCGCTTTGGCCGCGGCGCGCGCGACCGCGCAGACCGTGCCGCGCGACAGTTGGACCTTTGGCGGTCGTAGCATTCCCGCCGTGCAGGAAATTCCGATCAGCTATGCCGGGCCGCCCGGCGCCTTCCGTGCGGTGTCCTTTCGCAAGTTGTTGGCGAAAGACGCGCAGCTCGATCCCGAGGTGCGCGCATTGGCGGGCAAAACGGTGATTATCGGTTCGGGATATGCCGGCATGAACGACGTGCATCCTACGCCGTATTCGACCAGTCTAGGCGGCGCCAACGCCTTGATGCCGGGACCGGAGATTCAAACCAATATTATCGAAACCTTGTTGAGCGGGCGTTTTATCGACGAAGCGCCGGCGGTGGTGCGTTTGCTGACCTTTGTCAGCGTTTTCGGCGCGCTGGCGTTTATCGGTCGTGCGCTCTCGGCAGTGCGTTCGGTGCTGCTGTTTTTAATGACCGCATTACTCTCGGCGTGGGGAGCTTACGTGGCGTTCAAGTACGATCTGCTGTTTCCGGTCGCTCATCTTCAGCTTGGCATGCTGGTGGTGTTGGTGTGTCTGGCGCTGATGCGGCTGACGCACGAAGAGCGCGAGCGCGGGCGGATCGGGCAGATGTTCGGGCGCTATGTGTCGCCGCAGGTGATGACGGCCTTGTTGGCTTCGCCCGAATTGCCTGAGTTGGGCGGGCAGGCGCGGCAGATCACGGTATTGTTTTCGGATATTCGCAATTTCACTACCTTATCGGAAAAACTGTCGGCGCGCGAAGTGGTCGAATTGCTGAACACCTATTTCGAGCGCGCTTGCGCGGTGTTGCTGGCCGAAGGGGCGATTATCGATAAGTTTATCGGCGACGCCATCATGTGCGAGTTCGGCGCGCCTTTGGCTCAGCCCGACCATGCGCGGCGCGCATTGCGCGCTGCGGTGGCTTTGCGTCAAGTCTCGGTCGAATTCCGCAGTTGGGTCGAGCAACGCTTCGCCGGGCGCGGCTTGCCGGAGTTCGATATCGGCATCGGTTTGCATAGTGGCGAAGCGGTCGTCGGCAATATCGGCTCTTCGGCGCGCATGGAATACACGGCGATCGGCGACACGGTCAATGTCGCCTCGCGCCTGGAGGGCATGACGAAGTCCGTGGCTTGCCCTATCCTCGCCAGCCGTGATACCGTTGCAGCCTCGGGCGGGAATATTCGCACCGGCGCGCTGCATTCTCTGGCGGTTAAAGGCCGTCATCAGGAAGTTGAAGCTTACGAAATCTTGGGGGTGGATCCATCATGAAAACACATCGTTCGGCAGTGACAGTGGCAGTAGTTATGCTGGTTTTAGGTTCGGCGGCGCATGCGGCCGCCGATGTCGCTTTGATCACGGCCTTGGACGGCAAGGTCGCGCGCACGACCGTCGCCGGCGCGCAGGATTTGGAGGCATTCGTCAAGCTCAAGGCAGGCGATGTGCTGAATACCGTCAAAGGCGCCAGCGTGCAGATCGTTTATTTCGAAAATGGCCGCCAGGAGTCCTGGAGCGGTGTGGGTAAGCTCGAAATTACCCCGACCGAAGGCCGCGCTACGGGCTTGCCCGCGCCTCAGGTCAAACAATTGCCGCTGATTATCGTCAAGCAGATGGCGCGCACGCCGACGCTCGATAGCCAAGGGCGCGCCGGAGTGACGCGACTGCGCGCGATCGCCACGCCGGAAGCGATCACGACGCTGGACGAGACCTACAAAAAGATGCGCGCCGAAGCGCCGCGCGAAGATTTGAACCCGGAACTCTATCTTTTGGCCGGGATGTTCGAGCTTAAACAGTTGGATAGAGTGGAAAAAACCCTGAATGAGCTAAAACAGGCCCAACCGGCGAATAACCAAGTTAAAATGCTGGCTTCACTTTATGGCAAGGCGTTGCGCGACGCGCGTGCGGCGGCGACGGCAACCCAGCAATAAATTCGACCGATTTTGCAGTATCCATGGCTATTTATTTCGCAATTCAATCCGTAGCGATTTTTCTGGAGTTTTCATATGAATAAAACCGTTTTTCGTCTTACCGCAATTTCGGCAATGCTGGTTGCTGGTGGGGGCGCCTTTGCGCAGAGTACGTCGCCGTCGAGTTCGAGTTCGAGTTCGAGTTCGTCGACGACGTGCGAACAGGTGCTGTCGAGCCTAGCCTCGCTCGCGTCCAGCCCCAGTTTCGCCAGTTTTTATTCCAGTCAACTGGAAGAATATAAGAGTCATTACCCGCAGTGTTTTCCGAGCACCAGCGCGGCGTCTACGCAGCAAATCTCCGCCACCAGTTTTCAGCAAGTCAGCATGATCTCGGCGAACATCGGTACGCGCTTGCTGAATGCGGCCAATGGTCCGCAGCGTCAAGCAAGCCTCGGCGTGAGCGGTTTGGCTGCGGGCGGCATTGCCGATAATTGGAATAGCTGGGGTAATCTGGGTCAGAGTCTGATCAGCTATGTCGATAATCCGACGGCGTTCAATCCGCTGAAGTCTTCTTCGAATATCAACAATCTGGTGGTCGGCGGCGATTATCGCTTATCGTCCGATATGCTGGTCGGCGGCTCTTTGGCCTTGGATCGCAGCCGCGGCTCGATCAGTCGGGTTAGCGCCAGCACCCCGACCAGCACCTCGACCGACGGTTTTTCGCTGGCGCCTTATTTCGGCTGGCAGATTATGGATTCCTTGGCTTTGGATGCCTCCTTCGGTTTCGGTAAAGGCAAGAGCGATTTCGGTCAATCGAGAACCACGGCAAACCGTCTGTTCTACGCCGCCAATCTTTCCTATGCTCAGTGGTTCGATAACTGGCAGGTGAGCGGCAAAGCCGGTTACTTGAACTCGCGCGAGCGTTTCGGCGATCTGGTCAATAACGGCGCGACGGCGAACAATACCGCCGGCACCTCGCGTCTGGGGCAGGTGCGTCTCGGCGTCGAAGCCGGTTACTGGATGCCCGGCGGCGTAATGCCGTTTTTCGGTCTGATGTATTCCAACGATGTGACGCGCAACACGCAAGGAGCATCTCCGTGGGATAAAACCGCATTTACCCTGTCGGCGGGCCTGAACTTCTTCTCGCTCAAAGACAAGCTGACCGGCGGCGTCGTATTGTCGGATGAATCCGGACGCAGCAACTCGCGCAACCGCAGTCTGATGGGCAATATCGGCATGCGCTTCTAATTCGGCTTTAATGCTACGTTGCACCCTCAAGGCCGCGCTTGCCAGCGCGGCTTTGTCGTTTCTGGCCGCTTGCGGCGCGCTCCCGCGTCAATCGCCCGTCGATCTTCTCGCGACGAGCCTGCCTGCCAACGGTTTTCAGCTCGCCGATCAGGGCGAAGGTGCGCAACGCTTGTTGGCGCGGCTGCGCTCGACGCCTGCCGGCGAGACATTGACGATTTATATCGAAGGCGACGGCGCCGCGTGGCCGGGGGCGTATCGACCGCCCGACGATCCTACGCCCGACGATGCTGTCGTATTGGGTATGACTTTGGCCGATCCGGCGGCGAATGTCGCTTATCTGGCGCGCCCTTGTCAGTATTTGTCGGCAATCGCACTATCGAACTGCGATCGCGCGCAGTGGACCGTGGGGCGTTTCGCGCCCGAGGTCGTTCTCCGTATGGATGCGGCGGTCGATGCTTTGAAGCGGCGTGCCAATGCCACGTCGCTGCATTTGGTCGGTTATTCCGGCGGCGGAACGATCGCCGCTTTGCTGGCGGCGCGGCGTAGCGATGTGACGCGCTTGATTACCGTCGCCGCCCCTTTACGCGTGCAGGCGTGGACGACGCACCATCGCGTTACGCCCTTGACGGCGTCGCTCGATCCGGACACACTGAGGTCGCTACCCGCGACGTTGCAAGCCGTGCATTTTTTCGGCGCCGAGGATAAAGTGACGCCGCGCGTCGTGATGGAACCGTGGATCGCACGTCTCGGTGGGCGGGCGGTCGAAGTTCCGCGCTTCGATCATTCCTGTTGTTGGTCGCGCGATTGGTGCGCGTTATTGGAGGGTATCCGATGAAGTTCCGTCTATTTGCAGGCTGCGCCGCACTGCTGGCGAGCATTTTCGGCACTACGGCCATGGCGCAGATGATGCGTCCGCCGCCGTTTATGGGCGGCGTGCCCGGCATGAATCAAGTTCGCGCCTTGGAGATGCAGCGGCACCAGGCGCGCACCTTGTTGTATCGCGAAGCTTTGGAGGAGTTGCGTAAGAATCCCAAAGCCGCCGACGTGCCCGATTGCGCGCCGGGGCAGACGCCTACGGACGCCGCCAAGCCCTTATGCTTGGCGCAGGCCGCGCCGCCCATACCTACACCCGCTACACCCGTGGCAGCCGTCCCGTCAGCGCCGACTTTGCCGCCGCCGACCCGTCGCCGCATCGCGGTGTTGTTCGGCAATAATGGCTATACCAAGCCGATTCCGGCGTTGGAGACGCCGATTTTCGATGTCACGGCGATCGCCTCGGTGTTGCAAGCCCGTTTCGGTTTCGAGACGCAGATCGTCAAGGATGCGGGCAAGGCGACGATGATCGAAACCCTGAATCGGATTGCCGCCGACGTGACGCCCGAAGATAGCGTACTGCTGTTCTACGCCGGGCACGGTTATCTGATGGAGGATATCAAAATGGGCTATTGGATTCCGGTCGACGCCTCGGTCAAGACCGCCAAAGGTTGGATTTCGAATAGCGATATCTCGAAGCTATTGGCGGCGATTCGCGCGCGGCAGTTGATCCTGGTGTCGGATAGTTGCTACTCGGGCACCTTGACGCACGAGCAGCAGGTCAACGATCAAGCGGAGGTGCGTCCCGAAAACGTGTATGCCAATCGTTCAGTATTGGCCTTATCCTCGGGCGGCGACGAGCCGGTGTCCGACGAGGGTAAGGATGGGCATTCGATTTTTGCGTGGAGTCTGATTAAAGCGCTAGAGGAGGTTAAGGGCGTGACCCCCGGTTCGCGCGTTTGGCGCAAAGTGCATACCACGGTCACTAAGGATTTCGAGCAGAAGCCGCAGTACGGCGCGGTGGTGTCGGCGGGGCACGCTAAAGGCGGCGAATTCTTGTTCTTGACCGAACTGACGCCGCCGAAACCGTAAGCCACGTAAGCGTTATTGCGCGCTGCGGTCGATCTCGGCATGCACCTGAGCGGCGACGCCGTGCTCCAAGGCGAGTTCGGCGTGCTCCACCGCCAGCCGCGTGAGCGGACGTTGGCCGAGGATGGTCAGGCGCGTACCCGGCATCAGACCCCAGGCCGATAGGTGGCTGCGCAATTCGGGCGCCAGCTCGTGGGCGAGTTTGAGCACGGTCAACTGCGTTCCTTGCGGAAAATCGACCAGCGACGTGGGTTTGAGTTTGCCTGAAACGGCGTTGCGGCGATGTTTCATGATGTCATCCCCATCAGAAGGAGTGCGCGGTGCAATAAGCCCCCGGTTAGAAACGCCAGGGGGACGATAAGGCTCGTCATCAAGGCGGCGGTTTTCGCGCCTTGCTCTTTGACGATCATCAAGGTGCTGGCGATGCAGGGTACGAACAATGTCAGCGTCACCAGCCCGACCAAGCCTTGCGTCGGCGAAAGCGCGCTGCCCATGGCGAACAGTCCCGTGGCGCCGAAGTCGCGCCGCAAAAATCCCATCAGCAAGGCGGCGGCGGCTTCTTTCGGCAAACCTAGCCAGCCGGTCACCAAGGGTTCGCCGGCCTGAATCAGCCACGGCAGTATGCCCACTTTGTCGAGCGCGAACATCAGCGCGGCGCCGAATAAAAACAAGGGGATCACCTCTTGCAGATACCATTTCAGCCGCCCCCAGGTTTTCTTGGCGACGTTGCCGGCCAGCGGGAGGCGCATCGGCGGCAGTTCGGTCATCAGCGGAATCCGTTTGCCTTTGACCAACTTGGACGACAGCCAGCCGACCGTGAGCAGAATGCCGATCACTGTGAATAACCAGATGACGAACGATGTGAAGCTGTAACTGGCCAGCATGCCCATGACGACGCCGAGCTGCGCCGAGCACGGGATCGCCAGCGCCAGCAGGAAGGTGACGATCAGGCGCTCGCGTCGGGTGTGCAGAATCCGCGTGGTCAGCGTCGCCATGGTGACGCAGCCCAGTCCCAGCACCATCGGCAGCACCGAGCGTCCGTTCAAACCGATGAGTTGGAAGGCGCGATTCGACAGCACCGACAGGCGCGCGAAATAGCCCGAGTCCTCCAGGATGCCGAAGGCGATGAAAAAGGTGGTGACGATAGGCAAAATCAACGCCAGAGCATAGGTCATGCCCATGGTCCACAGGCCGTAGGGGCCGACCAGGAAATCGGCGATCCACGCCACGGGAATCCATTCGACGACGCGTTGTCGAAACCATGGATTGATAATCGCCTCGAATAAATCCTTTTCGAGCAAGCCGACCAGCGCACCGGCGCCGAATTCGCCGACGAAGCTGTACACCGCGTACAGCACGGCGCAGAGCAGCGGCCAGCCCCATATCGGGTGGACCGCCCATTGGCCGAAGCGATAGGCCAGACCCTGCCCGCTACGACCGGCGTCGCGCAGCACGCGCTTGGCGATGGCGTTGGCGGCGTCCATGCGCGTGCGTTGCAACACTTCGGCCAGCGGTTGCGGGAAGCTCTGTTGCAAGGCGTCGCGTCGGGCGATCAGCGCATCCAGATCGGCGTTTTTCTCGCCTAGCCACTGTTCCGTGGTCGCATCGCCCGCCAGAAACAGTAAAGCGACGACCCGCGCCGCAACGGCGCCGTTCGGCAGCAGCGGCGTCACGTCGTCGATGACGTTCTCGATTTCGCCGGCGTAACTCAGGCGGAAACTCGGCGCTTTGGCGTCCTGCACGGCGCGTGTCAGCGCGGCGACGCCTTCGTTATTGGTGGCGACGGTCGGAACGACGGCGATGCCGAGCTCGGCGGCCAAACGCGTCGGATCGATCGTCACACCGTGCGCACGGGCTTCGTCCATCATATTTAGCGTCAATACCATCGGCACGCCGGCTTCGGCGAGTATCAGCGATAACTGTAGGGTGCGCTTCAGATTTTTGGCGTCGCCGACCTGCACCAAGGTGCGTAGCGGCTCCTCCAGCAAGATGCGTGCGGTGACGTGTTCGTCCTCGGTGCGCGCCGGTAACGTCAAGATGCCCGGAGTATCCAGCACGCCCATATCGGCCAGACTGGCGGATGCGCCGCGCGTGACTTCCACGGTCGTGCCGGGGTAATTGGAGACCGTGACGTAGCGTCCGGTCAGGCGATGGAACAGTACCGATTTGCCGACATTGGGTTGGCCGACCAGAGCGATCGATGAGGTCATAGAGTGACGAATGTAGCGATGAGGCGTAAAAGTCGGCGCTGGCGAGACGGCTCGGACAGTCGCCGACAGGATTCGCGCCCGGTTTAGGCGGCTGGCGCGCCCATTTGGCTTTGCAGGAAGTTTTGTACGCCGACTTTTTCGATCAGCTCCACCTGGGTTTCGAGGTAGTCGATATGCTCTTCGGTATCGTTGAGTATGCCTTGCAGCAGATCGCGCGACACGTAATCGCCGACGCTTTCGCAGTAGGCCAAGGCGGCTTTAAGATCGGCATGCGAGCCTTGTTCGAGTTTGAGGTCGCCCGCGATGCATTCGGGCACGTTTTCGCCGATCAGCAGCTTGTTCAGCGCCTGAAGATTCGGCAAGCCTTCGAGGAACAGCACGCGCTCGATCAGCCGGTCGGCATGGTGCATCTCTTCGATCGATTCGGCGTATTCATGCTTGGCCAGCGCCGCGAAGCCCCAGTTCTTATACATGCGGGAATGGAGAAAGTATTGATTGATCGCCGTCAGCTCGTTGACCAACTGCTTGTTGAGGTGCTGAATGACCTGCTTGTCGCCCTTCATGGAAATCTCCTTAAGATCATGCCGCCGCCCACGGGGCGGCGAAAGTCGGCGTCGGAGGAGCGTAGCTAGGCAACGCCTCCTTCAACACCTCGTGTGCGCAACGGCAGCAGCGACCGCAGTCCGCGCCGACGCCGAGTTGCTCGCGTAATTCTCGCAGGGATCGGCATCCTGCGGCAACCGCCCGACCGATGTCGCGATCCGTCACTGCATTGCAAACACAGACGAACATGGCGCCCCCATTGACGTGGTTTTACAAATATCGCCAGACTAATGAGAATCATTCTCAGCTAAAGCGAGCGACTTGTCAAGTGCAATGCGGTTTTATCGCGTCGATAGGCGCGATTGTCGGGCGTCCTCCGCCATCCGCAGCGTAAATCGGGTAACCTATTTCCTTCGTTAGAGAATAACAGGAGACGGTATGGCGGATTTGCGCATATCGGGTGAAACCGGACAGGAGTTGCGGCGCATCGTACGCATCAACGAAGAGATCAAGCGCGTGGTGAACACGGCGTTCAAGATCAATTTGATGGCGATGAATGCGATTTTTTTAGCCAAGCGCGCCGGACAATCGGCCTTGGGCTTCGGCGTGCTTTCGAACGAATTGCGGCGTTTCGCCACCGATCTGCAACAGCAGATGGCGACCTTGCGCGAGACGACCTACGGCAGCGTGTCTATTGTCACCGCACTCGTCAAACAGATGCGCATCAGTCGCATTTTGGAGCGCACGCGCAAAATCAGTCAGGGCGGCGGCAAGACCATGGTCGAAGCCCTGATGCGAACCCGCGAGATGTCGAGTTTGGCGCAGGGGCAGGAGCAGATGAACGCCTTGAATCGTCGTCTGTCGCAGATGATCGCCGACACCGCGCAGTTGGTCGAACTCGGCAGCGTGCTCGCTCGCTCGGCCAAAATCGAGGCCGCCTACGGCGGCAGCTTCTCAGCCTCGCTGATGCAAGTGTCTAGCGATTTCGAAAAAACCATCGGCGAGATACAACGCTCGCTGGAAAGCCTTACCAAACATCAAATCGAGGAAATTCGCGCATGAAGACCGCCCGCACTATCTATGAAGATGGAAATCATAAATGGATTGCTATCGTTCGCGACGCAACGCGACCGGGGCATCTGATCGACACCAACGAGTATTTGGTGATGAGCAACGACGACGCGATCTTGCTCGATCCGGGCGGTGTGGAGGTGTTTCCGGCGGTATTTTCCGCCGTCAGCACGGTGTTCGACCCGCGACGCATCAACAAGATATTTGCTTCGCATCAAGACCCGGACGCAATCTCCTCGCTGACGATGTGGTTCGAATTCAATCCCGACATCAAATGCTATGTTAGTTGGCTATGGCAAGGTTTTATTCCCCACTTTGGCGGCAATGCCGATACGCTGATACCGATCGCCGACGGCGGCATGGACATCGTGGTCGGCGGCCATCGCCTGCAAGCGGTGCCCGCGCATTACCTGCATTCCTCGGGTAATTTCAACCTTTACGACCCCAAGGCCAAAATCCTGTTTTCGGGCGATATCGGCGCAGCCTTATTGCCGCCGGGCGAAGACGGCTTGTTCGTCGAGGATTTCGACCGGCATATCCATCACGCCGAGGGCTTTCATCGGCGCTGGATGGGATCCGAAAAAGCCAAGCGCGACTGGTGCGCGCGCGTCTCGTCGATGGATATCGACATGCTCTGCCCGCAGCATGGCGCGATCTATCGCGGCGACGACGTGCGGCGCTTTATCGACTGGTTCTCGCGCTTGGATATCGGCGCGCTGAAAACCTGAGGCCGCGGGTTGGAAAAGTTGATAGCCGTCAAGGCGATGCGTCAAGCGCCCGGCAATACTGCGCGCTCCTTTTTCCCGGAGTTTCCGCCATGGGCTTGACGAGCTGTCTATTGCGACATCATAAGCGGTGCGACGATCTGTTCGCCGATGCCGAAGGCGCGTGCGCCGACGGCGATTGGGAGGCCGGCAGCCGGCTGTTCCTGGCGATGGACGCCGAAATCGAACGGCATTTCAAGGGGGAAGAGGAGATACTTTTTCCCGCCTTCGAGGCCGCCACCGGCATGCGTTTCGGCCCGACCGAAGTGATGCGCGACGAGCACCGCCAAATGCGCGCCTTGCTTGCCGCCATGAAGCAGGCACAGGAGCGGCAGGACGGCGACGCATTTGGCGGGCATGCCGATACCTTGCTGGTGATGATGCAGCAGCATAATATGAAAGAAGAGAATATCCTCTATCCGATGTGCGACCGCGCGCTCGACGAGAATGCGCTCGGCGAATCCTTGCAAGCCAGTTTGCATCCGGTGGCCTAGGCGCGGCGATGGCGAAGATGATCGATGGGCGCGAGCTGCTACCGCCCGAACCGCTGGAACTGACCTTAGGCGCCTTGGACGCACTGGGCGACGACGAGGAATTGATTTTATTGATCTATTGCCAGCCGCTGCCCTTGTTCAATATCCTGAAGCGCAACGGTTATGTTTGGCGCGAACGGGTGCTGGACGACGGCACGCATGAAGTGAGTATTCGCAAGGGATGATTCCGGGCGCGCGACGCTTTATCCTCGAAAAAACA
Organism: Rhodocyclaceae bacterium; assembly: GCA_035283885.1. GTDB lineage: Bacteria > Pseudomonadota > Gammaproteobacteria > Burkholderiales > Rhodocyclaceae > DATETD01. The sequence continues at coordinate 2,321 of DATETD010000395.1, read as the reverse complement.
GTTGTCCACGAAAGACACGAAAAGCACGAAAGTAATCGAAGACATGCTTGCCTTTCGGCTTTCGCGTGCGGGTGAATAATTTCCCGATGCAACCGATTGTTTTTGTTCGTGTCTTTCGTGCTTTTCGTGGACAACAGAGATTTTTAGGTTTATGCACGCCAACCTCTCCTTCGACCAGGCGCCGCCGATTTCGGCGCCGTTTCGCTTCTTTCTGACTGCGCCGTGGTTCGGCGCACTCGCCGGCGTCGTGCTGACGGTGACGGGCGCCGACGCCTTGGGTTCGCGTTGGACGCCCGTCGCCTTGGCGCTGACGCATCTCATGGTGGTCGGTTTTATGCTGCAAGCGATGTGCGGCGCGGTGTTGCAGTTCGTGCCGGTCGCGGCGGGCGCCAATATCTGGCGACCGCTGTGGGTGGCGCGCGCGATTCATCCGCTGTTGGCGCTTGCCGCCTTGGCGTTGGCGGGCGGTTTATTGTGGCAGTCGCCCGACTGGCTATCGGCGGCGATTGTTCTATTCACGCTCGCCATCGGCGTCTTCGTCGGCGTAACGACCTGGGGTTTATGGCGCACGCCCGCCGGTGGCGCGACCTTATGGGCCTTGCGTATCGCGGTGCTGGCTTTGGCGGTGACGGTGGTCTTGGGCGTCTGGCTGGCGGAAATCCTGGCGCGCGGCGGGTCTGCGCCCTTGCTGGAAATCGCCGCCGTGCATCTGAGTTGGGGGCTGGGCGGCTGGGCGGGGGTGTTGCTGGCGGGGGTCTCCTATGCCGTGGTGCCGATGTTCCAACTGACGCGCCCCTATCCGCGCTGGCTGGCGCAAGGCTTTGCGCCGGCGACGATGGCTTTATTGACGCTGACCGCATGGCAGCGGCTGTCGGGCGCGACGTGGGGACTCGACGCGGCGACCGGCGGCTTGTTGGCCTTGGCGGCGGCGTATGCCGGAGTCACTCTGCGCTTGCAGTACACGCGCCGTCGCAAGACGATAGATACGACGTTCCGCTTGTTTCGCGTCGGCATGGTTTCCTTGCTCGCGTGCGTCGTGTTGACGGGGCTGCAAACGTTTTTGCCGACGACCTTCGCCGATCCGCGCTATGCCGTGGCGACCGGCGTACTCGCCATCGCCGGAACCTTCGTTTCGGTCATCAACGGCATGATGTATAAAATTATGCCATTTCTTAATTGGCTGCATTTGCAGCGCCTCGGCGCATCGCTGGCCGAGATTCCGAATATGAAGAATATGATCTCGGAGCGCGCAATGCTTTGGCAATATCGGCTGCATCTGCTCGCCGTGGGGCTGTTGTTGCTGGCGCTGGTCGCGCCACCCTTGACCCGAGCCGCCGGCCTGTGTTTAACGGCGTCGTTCGTCTGGCTGGCGTGGAATCTGACGAGCGCGGCGCGGCGTTATCGGCAGTTCAAGATGCAAATTCATCCTAAAATTCAGCCATTTACAGCTCGAACTCGCGCATCCGGCGCAGACTCTTGATGACAATTTGCTTGCCTTGCACCTCGATCAGACCGCTGGACGACAGGTCGTGGAAGATGCGCGACAGGGTTTCCGGCGTCAAGTTGAGCCGCGACGCGATCACCTGTTTCGAGGTCGGCAAGGAAATTTCGAGGCAGTCGTCCCATTCGTCGCCGATAGGAATCAGTTGCAGCAAATAGCCCACCACTCTTTGCGTCGACGAACGCAGCGAATAGGTTTCCACGTCTTGCACCAGCGAATGCAGGCGCATCGACAAACCCGCCAGCATGCGGCAGGCGAAGGAATGGTCGCGTTGCAGCAAATCGAACACCCGCTGGCTGGCGATATGCAGCACCAGGCTATCCATCAGCGCCTCGGCGAACACCGGGTAGGGGCGTTGCATAAACATCACCGCCTCGCCGAAACTCTGGCGCGGGCCGCAAATTTCCACCACTTTTTCATTCCCTTGCAGCGAGGGAAAGGCCAGCTTGATTTGACCGAACACCACCAGAAAGAAACCCTTAGCCATGTCGCCTTTCTGAAACAGCATCTCGCCCTTGCTCAGGCGGCGTTCGCGACAATCGGCGACGAGTTCGTCGATGTGTTCGGCGGACAATTCCTGGAACAAGGGCAGACGCGACAACAAATGGGAAATATCGAGGGGCCGACGGCTGTCGGCGGCGGATTCGGTCATGCAAGGCTCCAAAACGAAGTGCAACTGTAAGAGGTTATCATGAATCGACTCCCCGTCTTTTTTGCCGCGCCCCATCGGATGATGTTCTTTACCGGGGCGGTCAACGCCCTGCTGGCGATGCTGTTTTGGTCGCTGGATCTCGGCGGGCGTTACGCCGGATTCTGGACG
>DATETD010000394.1:0-18015 GCA_035283885.1 Rhodocyclaceae bacterium | reverse complement strand
GGCGCGCGTTCGGTCGAGCTGACGCGCGAGGAAGTCGGCGAGTCTATCGTCAATGGCTTCTTTCCGCGCACCGCCGCCGACGAATTGCCGCAGCGTCGCCGCTCCGGCATCGTCGAATTCGGTTTGCCCTATCCCGCCGACCCGGCGATCACGCGCCATCTGGCCGAATTCCTCAATCGACACGCCGAGGCCTCACGTCAAGCGTTGGGTGAGGCTTTGGACGAAAGCAGCGCCACGAATCCGCCGATTCCCGATACGCTGTTGTTCAACGGCGGAGTTTTCCGCGCCGCCAGTTTGACGCAGCGCGTGGAAGACATCCTAAGCGACTGGCGCGGCGCGCCGTTGCAGGTACTGCATAACGACACTCCCGATTTGGCGGTCGCTCGCGGCGCCGTCGCCTATGCCTTGGTCAAACAAGGTCGGGGACCGAAAATCGGCGGCGGCTCGGCGCGCAGCTATTTCCTCGTGCTGCAGGACGATGCGCAGAAAAAAACCGGGATTTGCGTGCTGCCGCGCGGCACGGAGGAAGGGCATGAAATCCGACTAACGGATCGCGTGTTTTCCCTGCGCCTCGGTCAGCCGGTGCGCTTCCATCTCGTGTCGTCGATCGGCGACGCGGCGTATCGCGCCGGCGAAGTGGTCGAACTCGACAACGACGATTTCATCCGCCTACCGCCGATCGCCACCGTGGTGCCGGCGCGCGAAGGCGGGAGCGACGCACGCAAACAAGCGCCGGTGCAGCTCGGCGCCAGTATGACCGAAGTCGGCACATTGGAAATCTATTGCGTCGGCATCGAAGAGCCGCCGCAACGCTGGCGTCTCGAATTTCAATTGCGCGGCGACGGCGCGGCGACGATTTCCTACGATGCTCCGCGCTTACCGACGCAATTCGCCGCCGCGATCGAACGTATCGGCCTGATTTTCGGCAGCCGCTCGCAACAGGTGCCGCCTAAGGAAGTGAAGCAGTTGCGCATGCAGCTCGAAACCCTGCTCGGCAAGCGCGAGCACTGGGATTCGGCCTTGTTGCGCGCCTTGTTCGATAGCTTATGGGAGGGCGCTAAGCGGCGGCGGCGCTCGGCCGAGCATGAACGACTGTGGTTCAGTTTGGCGAGCTACTGCATCCGTCCGGGATTCGGTTATGCGCTCGACGATTGGCGCATGGAAAAGTTATGGTCGCTTTACGATCAAGGCATTCAGTACGGCAGCGAACGGCAGAATTGGTCGGAGTGGTGGATTCTATGGCGCCGCGCCGCCGGCGGACTGGCGGATGCGGCGCAGCTGCGCTTGTTCGAAGCCTTATCCGGCGCGTTGCAGCCCGAAGATGCCAAAGCGCGACCGAGCGGCGGAAGCGCGGCTTACGACGATATCGTGCGCCTAGCGGCGTCGTTGGAGCGTTTGCCGGTGGCGCGCAAGGTCGATATCGGCGCGTGGCTGCTCGAACGTCTGAAGAGGCCCGCGGAAAATATCCATAGTTGGTGGGCCTTGGGCCGCATCGGCGCACGCGCGCCGCTCTACGGCAGCGCGCATACCGTCGTGCCGGTCGAAGTCGCCGTTGTCTGGCTAGAAGCGATTCTGGCGCTCGATTGGAAAAAAGTCGAACCCGCCGCCTTTGCCGCGACGCAAATCGCGCGCATGACCGGAGATCGCTTACGCGATTTGCCGCACGATGCGCGCTGCCGCGTCGTCGCACGTCTGCGGGCGATCAACGCCTCGCCGACCTGGGTGGCGATGGTCGATTCGGTGGTCGAAATCGACGAGGCCGACGAACGGCGCGCCTTCGGCGAATCCTTGCCGCCGGGTTTGAAATTGATCGAGAATTGAACTGCCCCCGATCCACTTTAGAGGGCGTTGGATTTTCTATTTTTTGAAAGAAATTATGAAGTTAAGCGAACAACTATTAGCGGAGAAAAACCGCGAACACATTGTGGCGGACTGTTGCAAAATGATCGATCGGCATCTCGCGGCCAAGTCGGGCATCAGCGGGATTGCGTTACGCACGGCTTTTGGCGCCATCAAGGGGGTCAGCCCGGAATTCGTTCCCCATGTCGTCGATCAGCTATTGCCGCAATTTCTAGGGGCGCTCGATCCGCTCTGGCGCACCGGGATGGAAAAGGGCGATCCCGTCGCCTATCTGATGGCGCGTCGCGCCGATACGGCGGAGGCTTTATTGGCGGTGACCGACGCACGAGCCAAACAGGCAAAGCGTCAGTTAGTGCGCGGGACATATGACCGGTTGCGCGATTCAGCCAAAAAGCATGTAGAGGAAGCCGTGCCGGATGTGGTCGATATCGTCCAGAAATATGCTTGACAGGGTATTCGAGCGCTAAATCGCTCGTTCGATCTCGCGGTCCATCGCGAGGATGCATTCGCGCATCTGCGCATGGCAGCGTTCCATCAAAGCCTGAATATCGTTCGGGCCGAGTCCGGTGGTGGGAATCGGCGGCAGGGAGCGTATCGTCACCTCGCCGCTACGCCAACGATTCAAACGCATATGTTTTCTGTAGGTGCTGCAACATACGGGAACGATAGGCACGCCGGCCTTGATCGCCATCTGGAACGCTCCCTTCTTGAACGGCAGCAGCCCCTTCCCATGATTGCGCGTGCCTTCGGCAAAGATCCAGATCGAGGTATCTTTATGCTGCAAGGTGTCGGCGGTGGTCGCCATCGCCTGCTTGGCCTTGAAGGCGTTGCCGCGATCAATCAATACATTGCCCGCCAACCAATAAATCTGGCCGAAAAACGGCACCCATTTCAGACTTTTCTTGCCGATCGTCACGGTGCGCCGGGGCATGACACTGCCGTAAACGAACAAATCGTAATTAGATTGATGATTGGCGACGATGACGCAAGAACGATGCGCCTCCAAGAGCGGCCTGACGTCGAGTTTGGCTCTCAAACCCAGAATCCGTAGCGCCGGGAGCGAATAGAGGCGCGCGCATAAACGGGTATTGTCCGGATGGAACGGGCGCAGCAATCCGATCAGCAGTCCGATCACGCCGACCGCCAAGAAATGCACCCCCATCAGGAACATGCGTAGTAGATTGAGCATCGCCCTATCCAGCCGCTCGGAAATCGTCCGATACGTCGTCCATAACCTTCAAAGGAAACGGAAAATCAAGGTCAACGGCGGCCAATGGCGTTAACAATATCAAATATCGCAGCAAAACAACCCCCGATAAATCAGAAAACCTTATGAATCAAGCGGAGAATCATTGCCGATGTCGGCTCGACCATTGCAGTCGATGGGTGGCGATTGCGCCTGAAAACAAAGAATTATCCAGGGCCGTCAAAATAAAAAACTGGCGGAGAGGGTGGGATTCGAACCCACGGTAGGCTTGCACCTACGCCTGATTTCGAGTCAGGTACATTCGACCACTCTGCCACCTCTCCGTCCGGGCACGATTCTAATCGCGAAGTCCATGGCACAATGCCTAGAAATAGGGAGGGAAAAGCCTTTGTTACCGTTCGCACGATTCTTCAAATACCTGCTAGTGCTGCTATTGACGGCTTGCGTCCGCCTTCCTTCGCCGCAGGAATCTGGAGAACTGGTGGTCGGTATCCGGGAAACGCCTGCGTTCTATCAACCGGAAGAACGCGGCGCCGAAGGCTTCGAATACGATCTCACCACCCAATTTGCGCACGAACTCGGCCTCAAACTGCGCTTCGTCACCGCCGCCGACCCATCGGAGTTGCTCGAACTACTCGCTGCCGGCAAGATTCACATGGCGGCAGCCATGCCGCTGATCGGCGGGCAAACCCTACTGCCGACGATCAAACTGCGCTCCACCACGCAATGGATTGTGGCGCATCGCGATAGTCTATGGCCGAACACCTTGGACGATCTGAAAGGGCAAACCGTCGAAGCGATCGAAGGCTCGGCGCAGGCCGCCTATCTCGGCGGTCTGAACGAAGCGCAACGCCCCAAGCTTGTGGCGCATAAAGGCATCGGCGAAATCGAATTGCTGCACAAAGTGGCGACACGCTACTCCGATCTGGTCGCCACCGACGATATCCATTTCAGTCTGGCGCAAAATCAGTATCCCGATCTACGCGCCGCCGTGCGTTTGCCGGGACGCTCCGATTTCGGCTGGGTGTTCGCCAACGATCACGGCAAGCTACTGCAATCGCAAGCCGAAGCCTTCATCCAACAGACGCATCGAAACGGTTCGTTCGAACGCATCGAAGATCGCTACTTCGGCCACATCAATCGGGCCGACGCGGCGAATATCGCTCAGCTGGCTAAGGATGCCACCATCATTCTACCCCACTTTCGCCGCGAATTCCAACGCGCGCAAGCGCAGACCGGCATCGACTGGCGATTGCTGGCGGCATTGGCCTACCAAGAATCGAAGTGGGATCCGTTGGCCACATCGCCCACCGGGGTGCGCGGTATGATGATGCTGACCGAAGGCACCGCCGACCACTTGAACGTCAAGAACCGGCTCGATCCCGCAGAAAGCATCCTCGGCGGCGCCAAATATCTGGCAGAAATATCCGATTTACTGCCGAATAGCGTCGAATACCCCGATCGGATTTGGTTGGCGCTCTCCGCTTACAATATTGGCATGGGCCACTTCAACGGCGCGCGCTCCATCGCCAAGAGCATGAATCGCAATCCGGATATCTGGTACGAAATGAAACAAGTGCTGCCCCTTTTGGCGCAGCCCCATGTCTACGCCCGCTTGAAAAGCGGCAAAGCGCGCGGCGGCGAGGCGGTCATTCTGGTGGAAAACGTGCGCTCCTATTTCGATACGCTGACGCGACTGGAAAAGCCTTACGACACGCCCTATACGCCATCGCTGGCGCTGCGATAGGATACGGGATGCGGGACTACGCCGCCTCGATCCGCCCCATGCCGCCCATATAGGGACGCAAGACCGTCGGCACCGTGACGCTGCCGTCCTCGTTCTGGTAGTTTTCCAGAATCGCCACCAAGGTGCGCCCCACCGCCAAACCCGAGCCGTTCAAGGTATGTACCAGTTCAGTCTTGTTCTTTTCGTTCCTGAAGCGCGCCTGCATGCGTCGCGCTTGAAACGCTTCGAAATTGGAACACGAAGAAATCTCGCGATAGGTATTCTGCGCGGGTAACCAGACTTCGAGATCGTAGGTTTTGGCGGAAGAAAAGCCCATGTCGCCCGCACACAACGCCATGCGGCGATACGGCAGTGCCAACTTTTGCAGCACCGTCTCGGCATGACCGGTCAATTCTTCGAGCGCCTGCCAGGATTGGCTAGGATGCACCACCTGCACCAACTCCACCTTATCGAACTGATGCTGACGGATCATGCCGCGCGTATCCCGGCCATAGCTGCCGGCCTCGGCGCGGAAGCAGGGGGTGTGCGCGACGAATTTCAGCGGCAGCACGTCGCCCGACAGAATCTCGCCGCGCACCAGATTGGTCACCGGCACCTCTGCGGTCGGAATCAAATACATCACGCTGCCGTCGCTACGCGGCACTTTGAACAAGTCCTCTTCGAACTTAGGCAACTGACCGGTGCCGAACATACTGTCGGCATTGACCATATACGGCACGGCGACTTCGACGTAACCATGTTGCGTCGTATGCAGATCGAGCATGAATTGCGCGAGTGCGCGGTGCATGCGCGCGACCGCGCCTTGCATCACGGCGAAGCGACTGCCGGAAATCTTCACCGCCTGTTCGAAATTCAAACCGCCCAAGGCGCTGCCGAGATCCACATGGTCGCGCGGCGCGACCAGCGTGCGCGGCGTTCCCCAACGATGCACCTCGACATTTCCCGTTTCGTCCTTACCTTGCGGCACACTCTCGTGCGGCAAATTGGGAATCACCGCGAGAAAAGCGTCGAAGCGCGGCATCAACTCGTTCAATTGCGTTTCGCTAGACTGCAACTGCTCGCCCAGAGCCGCCACTTCGGCCATCAACTCGGTAGTGTCTTGTCCTTGCTTTTTCAGCACGCCGATCTGCTTGGACAAGGTATTGCGTCGCGCCTGGAGTTCCTGCGTCAGGGTTTGCACCTGTTTGCGCTGGTTCTCCAACGACTCGAAGGTCGCGCTATCCAGCGTGACGCCGCGCGAGGCCAGCCGTTCGACGACCAGAGGCAATTGACTACGCAACAACTGAATATCCAACATGAAAACTCCTAACGATTTCTAGCGTTTTATTAGCGTTTCTTTGGGGCCTGCGCGTCCAAGTCGCGCAAATGGGCCAGCTTTTCGGCAATCTTTTGTTCCAACCCACGATTTGCGGGCCGATACCACTCGACATCCGGCATATCCTTGGGGAAATAATTTTCGCCTGCGGCATAGGCGTCGGTTTCGTCGTGCGCATAGCGGTAATCGGCGCCATGTCCGAGTTGCCGCATCAGCGCCGTCGGGGCATTGCGTAGATGTTCGGGCACCGGGCGCGAGCCGTCCTTGGCGACGAAAGCGCGCGCCGCATTATAGGCGACATAGGCTGCGTTCGATTTGGCGGCGACCGCCAGATACAGCACCGCATTCGCCAGCGCCAACTCGCCTTCCGGACTGCCCAGCCGCTCATAAGTGGCGCAAGCGTTCAGCGTAATTTCCCAAGCGCGCGGATCGGCCAGGCCGATATCCTCGATCGCCATCCGCACCAGACGCCGCCCGAGATACAAGGGATCGGCGCCGCCGTCGAGCATGCGCATCAGCCAATATAAAGCCGCATCGGGATTCGAGCCGCGCACCGACTTATGCAAAGCCGAAATTTGATCGTAAAAAGCGTCGCCGCCTTTATCGAAACGCCGCAAATCGGCGGCCAAGGTTTGCTGTAGAAAGTCGGCGCTGACGAGACGGATGCCGCCGGCCGTCACCGCCGTATGCACCTGCTCCATCACGTTCAACAAGCGACGCGCATCGCCATCGGCATGGGCGACTAGGCGTTGCCGCGCCTCCGGTTCGAATTCCACGCCTTGAAACAGCCGCTGGTGAGCGCGCTCGAACAATTCACCCAACTCGTCCGCATCGAGACTTTTGAGCACATATACCGCCGCGCGCGACAACAAGGCGGAGTTCACTTCGAACGAAGGGTTTTCCGTCGTCGCGCCGATGAAGGTGACCGTGCCGTTTTCGACAAAGGGCAAAAAAGCGTCCTGCTGCGCCTTGTTGAAACGATGGACTTCGTCGACAAACAGCAACGTATGCCGCCCGCGCTGCCGCCACATTTCGGCTTGGGCCACGGCTTCGCGGATATCCTTGACGCCCGAAAACACCGCCGACAGGGCGACGAACTCACAGTCGAACACGCTCGCCATCAAGCGCGCCAAGGTCGTCTTGCCGACGCCGGGCGGCCCCCATAGAATCATCGAATGCGGTTTGCCTACCGCAAACGCCCGATGCAAAGGCTTGCCCGGCCCCAATAAGTGGTGCTGTCCAATGACTTCCGCCGGGGTCTGGGGCCGCAACTGCTCGGCTAAAGGAGCATGGCGACTAGGCTGGGCGAAAAGATCGGTCACGGGAAACTCGCATTTGACATGAATGCGGCAAATTATCCCATAAACCCATATCGTCCATTCGAACGAACATAGCGACATAGCGACGCCGACGCGAAAGAATTGTCCTTATTGTCACAAAACCGTCACCGCCGCCGATTACACTGCGCGCTATGTAATTTCTTGCAAAGTCCGCCTATGCCCGCCACGATCCTAGTGGTCGAAGACGAACCGTCCATTCAATCGCTGCTTGAAGTCAACTTGCGCCGCGCCGGTCATCAGGTGATGACGAAAGCCGATGCCGAAAGCGCCTTGCAGCAGATACAGGAAACCTTGCCCGATCTGGTCTTGCTGGACTGGATGCTGCCCGGCATGAGCGGCATCGACTTTGCGCGCCGCTTGCGTAGCGACGCGCGCACTCGCATGCTGCCGATCATCATGTTGACCGCCCGCGCCGAAGAACATGACAAGATCGAAGGCCTGGATGTCGGCGCGGACGACTACATCACCAAGCCCTTCAGCCCACGCGAGTTATTGGCGCGCATTAAAGCGGTGCTGCGACGACACGCGCCGCACGCCACCGAGGACGTGGTCGAATTGGGCGGTCTGCGCCTCGATCCCGGCAGCCATCGCGTCAGCGCCGACGACCAGGATATCCCCTTAGGCCCGACCGAGTTTCGCTTGTTGCACTTTCTGATGACCCATGCGGAGCGCGTCCATAGCCGCGCGCAACTGCTGGATCACGTCTGGGGCGATCACGTCTTCGTCGAAGACCGCACCGTCGATGTACATATTCGTCGACTGCGTTTGGCGCTCGAAGCCAGCCGGCGCGACCATTTGATCCAGACCGTGCGCGGTAGCGGGTATCGCTTTTCGGCCTCATGAATGCGATCGCCGCCGAGTTGGCGATCGCTGGTTTACTGGCGCTCGCCGCCGGACTGATTGGGGCTTCGATCGACACGGCACACGCAACGACGATGTCGACATCGATGCTCGTCGCCCTCGGGCTGTTTTTATTGCGCCAGTTTTGGATGATCGGCAAGTTATTGCGCTGGGCGGATTCGGAGCTGGGCACGCCGACGCCCAGCGCAGGCGGCATCTGGGATCGGGTCTTCAACGCCTTGCAGCGACGTAGCCGCCAAGCGCGATCGGAGCACGACGAACTGGCCGGGGAATTGACGCGCTTTCGCCGCGCCTCCGAGGCCTTGCCCGACGGCGTGATTATCCTCGATGGTTTTCGCGTCATCGAATGGCTAAACCCCAGAGCCGAGATCTGCCTAGGCTTAAAAGCATCGACCGATATCGGTATGCAAATTACGCATCTGCTGCGCGATCCGGGATTTTTAGCCTATCTCGAAAACACCAACCCGCGCCTCGCTACGCTCGAATTACGTCCGCAACGCAATCCCGGACGCACTTTGCAAATCCAGCGTATGGCGTTGACCGCCGGGCGACTCTTGCTGCTGGTGCGCGACATCACCCAACTCGAAAAGCTAGGTGCCATGCGCCGCGACTTTGTCGCCAATGTGTCGCATGAACTCAAAACGCCGCTGACGGTAGTGCTGGGATTCATTGAAACCACATTGGACGTACTCGCGGATCAGCCGTCGCAGGAGGTCACGGGTTATTTGCAAACCGCCGCCGATCAAGCACGCAGAATGCAGCATCTGGTGGAGGATCTACTGACGCTATCGACGCTGGAAACCGACGCGCCCGCCGAGGAAATGCCGCTGGATGTCCATGAGTTGCTGCGCGAACTCTGTCGCGAAGCCGAAATGCTCTCGACCGGTCAACACACGATCCATCTGAGCCTTGAGGGCGCTCCGGTGCAACTGCTCGGCAATCGCCGCGAATTGCATTCGGCGCTCGGCAATCTGAGCAGCAACGCCGTGCGCTACACTCCCGCGGGAGGCGATATCCATATGCATTGGCGCCTCACGGCGAGCGGCGAAGGCTGCTTTTCCGTCACCGACAATGGTATTGGCATTGAAGCTGCACACGTGCCGCGCCTCACCGAACGCTTCTACCGCGTCGATGCCGGACGCTCGCGCAATGCGGGAGGAACGGGACTGGGCTTGGCTATCGTCAAACACGTCCTGGAACGTCACCAAGCGCATCTGCTGGTCGATAGCGCGCCGGGCAAAGGCTCGTGTTTCAGCGTGCTGTTTCCGCCGCAACGGATTCAAAAGTTCGATGAATAGTACAATCGGCGCTTTTTGAAGGAATTTGCGATGGAATGCATAGTACGTTGGCACGATGGGATGAGTTTCATTGCCGAAACCGGCAGCGGACATCTGGTGGCGATGGACGGCGCGCCCGAGGCGGGCGGACGCAACCTGGCGCCGCGTCCGATGGAATTGCTGTTGGCCGGCGCCGGAGGCTGCACCGCGTTCGATGTCGTATTGATCCTACAACGCGGTCGCCATGCGGTCGACGGTTGCGAACTGAAACTCCAAGCCGATCGCGCCGAAACCGATCCCAAGATATTTACCCGCATCAATTTTCACTTCGTCGTCAGCGGCAAATCGCTCAAACCCGAAGCGGTGGAGCGCGCGATCAAGCTTTCGGCGGAGAAATATTGCTCGGCGTCGATTATGCTAGGCAAAACCGCCGAAATCACGCACAGCTTCGAAATCGTCGAGACGGCGTAGCGTATGCGCCGAGAACGCCGCATCGTCCGACTCGAAACCCTACGGCATCGACGACATCTTCCTGATCGAGATCGCTTTGTTCAACTTGGCTTCGGCGCCTCGCTTGAACTCGCAAAACTTGATGCCGAATATGAAGGCATTATGCTCGGAAGATAGCAGGGAATACACCATCCGCGATGCGATTTCCAACACCATCGGGCTTTCCCCGACATGCAGCGGCGGCACTTGAATCAAAATCGTCACCGGATCGGTGGTGAAATAAGCCGTGCGCAGCGTGATCGTTGCGCCGTCTTGCGAAATATTGATCGTCCGCCCTTCCAACGCCTCGATACGGTCCACTTCGGGCACCAACTTGATTTTCCAATGGAAAGGATAACGCCGACTGTTCCGCAAATGATCGAAAGAATCGGGCTTGGCCGCAGTTTTGGCTGGGCTGGAAGCAATCTCCTTAAGTTCTTCGGTGCTGATAATGTCCATGATTTATAGTAAATACATAGATTCGGTATAACCACGCTGCGACCGGAGGCGATGTAATGTTGCAATCATAAATCGCCGCATCGAACTACTCGACACGCTATCGCCGGAATTCCCAATATCATCGGAGCATCGATCCGACCATTATATCCCTATCGCTCGATACCCGTTGCAAAGTGCCCGTAAAATCGGTAGCCTTCGGACTTTTCGTCATCCTTTCAGGAGATCAATATGACCGAACTAAGCAATGTAAACCCAACGAACGATGCGTCCAAAGACAAGCTGATCGCCGATCTCAAGCTGGTGCTGGCGGATGCGGAAGAGTTGTTACGCGCCACAGCCGACCAAGCAGGCGACAAACTTGCGGATATTCGCACCCGCACAGCGGACCGAATCGCCGGCGTCAAACTCAAGCTGGCCGAAGCCGAGGCTGCCGTCTTGGAGCGCGCCAAGCAGGCGGGGCGCGCCGCCGACGAATATGTGCAGGAAAATCCCTGGCGTTCCGTCGGCATCGCTGCCGCCATCGGCTTGGTGGTCGGTCTGCTGATGGGCCGTCGCTGATCGCCGCCATGATCGAAGCTTCCGGTATCCCCCCTCGCCAAGAGGGGAGTAGCCCTCGACGAGAAGGCGCCTTTTCCGCCTTAAAAGGGCTGTTCGGCGTCACATTAGCCATCGCGCAAAATCGGCTTGAGCTACTGGGCGTCGAATTGGCGGAAGAGCGCGTTCGCGTATTTTCTCTGCTGTTTTATGGGGCGATCGCGCTAGTCTTTCTGGCGACCGGTCTTGTATTCTTTGCGGTGTTCCTAACGGTGCTGTTCTGGGAAACCCAGCGACTGCTGGTGCTGGGCATGTTTTCCGCCTTATTCGTCGGCGCGGGGAGCGTGACTTTGCTCATCGCCATCCACTATGCGCGCGCACGCTCCAATCTGTTCTCCGCTAGCTTGGCCGAATTGCAACAGGATCGAACTTTATTGACGGATAATCCTGCATCGGCCTATCCCCTCGACGCACGCCGTTCGTAAGCGATTTGATTATGAGTTCCCGTGAAGTCGAACTGACGCTTAAGAAACAACGTTTACGCCTCGCCGGCGCTCACCTGCGCAGTAAATTCGCCTACCACGCCGAAGGTGTTGCGCCGGTTTGTCAAGCGGCAGATGGCGCGGTCGTGGCGGTCGGTTGGATGCGCAACAACCCACAGTACGTCGTCGTAGCCGGAGTCGCACTGGTTGCAATCCGCCCCAGATGGACATGGGATTTGACTTACGGTGCGTACAAGCTATGGCGGCTATGGCGACGCGTCGACGATTTCATCGCGAGTCGATTGTCCGTTCGATAATGCGACGCTTCTGGATAGAATCTCGGCATAGATCGAGCAGCGCAGTAAATCGCAGAAAAGAGCTAGTCGCCGAACGACGTTTTTCGCACCGCTTGTTGCAGAAAATTCTTGCAGCGCAACAACGCGAACGCGATCGCGTTTTCAGCGAACTGCACAAGATCCGAGGCGTGGTTCCTCTACTGATGAAACCGCGGAACGGTCAGCGCTGGTCGCCCACCGAGCGCGCCGCACTGCATGGCCAGCTTCGCGCCTTGGCTCATATTTCGCCCTACCTGATCGTCCTGCTGCTGCCTGGCTCGTTTGCCGCCTTGCCGGTGTTGGCTTGGTGGTTGGATCGGCGACGGCAAAACCGAGCTACACCAAGCCCGTGACCTTGCCTCACGCATAAGGCGCTAGCGCCGCTCACTGACTGAACGGTGTAGCGCGGCGGATCTTCAGGCCGTTTTTTCGGCAGCCTTCTCCAGCAAAGCCGCAACGCCCTGCGCCAAAATGGCGTAGTCTTCCGCCCCACGGCATTTCGGCGCGTAATAGCGTATCGGTTTGCCTACGGCAAACGCTTCCGCCAGACGAATATCGCTGCGTATCCCCTCCAGCACGCGATGCGCGCCGAACTGGCGCGAGACTTCCCCCGTAATGGCGCGGTGCTGCCGTACATGCTCCGCCGCCATGGTCGGCAAGAAGCCCATGATTTTCAAACGGGGATTGACGGACGACATCACCTTGAACATCACGCGCATCAACTGACGCACGCCTTCGAACGATAAATGATGCGGCACATACGGCACCAGCACCCAATGCGCCGCCGCGAGCGCATTCAGCAACAGATAATCCAGAGAAGGCGGCGTATCGATCACCACGACATCGTAACGACCGGCAATCTCGTCTTCCGCCAACGCCTGCGCCAAACGACGCTCGTCGCGCAAGCCGCTGCCGTGTTCGAACAACTGGTCGGCGGGCGCCAAACTCAAATGGGCGAACGCAGTCGCCAGTACGGCGGCGCTTAAACGCGCCTCGCCGTCGACAAACAGGCTATGCGCCGTCGGCGTCCCGGCGACCGGCTTAAGCCCCACGCCGACCGCACAATGGCCCTGCGAATCCAGATCGACCAAGAGCACCCGCCGCCCCATCGCGGCCAGTTCCGCCGCCAGATTCACCGCCACCGTGGTTTTTCCCGTCCCGCCTTTGCGATTGGAAACGGCAACGATCCATGGGGAGTTCATTGGCATCAACTCAAGGCGCCCAATGCACGCATAATCGCCTCGCGCAAGTCGTTACGCGCAAACGGCTTGGCTAATGTGGCCTTAACGCCCACCAGCGTGGCCGATTCCAAATTGAAGTCGGCGCTGATCGAACGGCGACCGCCCGAAATCGCAATCACCGGAATCGTGCTGCCCGCCGCCGCCAGCGCCATGATGGTCTCGATGCCATCCTTACGCGGCATCAAGATATCGGTAACGATCAAATCCGGGCGCAACTGCAGCGCCAAACGCAAGCCTTCTTCGCCGTCCACCGCCACCGCCACCTTATGGTTGTCCTGCAACAGCATTTGCGACAACATGCCACGGAACTGCTCGTCGTCGTCGATCAGCAATATATGCGCCATAACTTCAATCCTTCCGGTTACTGAAATCGCCTAGTGGAAAAAATCTTCGAGAGTGTTCGCGTCGAGCAACGCCTCAGCCCATGCTTCAAGCCGCTGCTTATCTGCATGGCGTAATTTTTCGTCTACCCAGAGCGGCAACTGACCGAATTTTCGGGTTAGCAATCGGCGCGTCAATGCTAAGGCTTCCTCTTCGCGCCCTTTGTCTCGCCCCTTTTCTAGTCCCTCTGCCAGCCCCTTTTCCAGCCCCTCCGCCAGCCCCTCCGCCAGCGCCGCTTGGCGCTCTTGATCGATTGCGCGCGCGATTCTGATACGTTCTACGCTGGTTACATAAGCCATGATTTCCTCCCGTTCTATTCGCTCGACTTCCCGTTCAAATTCCAATTCCAATGCAGCAGGTAACTGTAGCATCCAGTCGATCAAACGGAAAAGTTCCAGAATGACCTGCCGCTCATAGCCACGCTGCCGCATCAGCCGCACCAACTGCAATTTGGCGATTTTACGTGCGTTGCCGTCTTTAAGACGATGCGCCTGGAGTTGCGCCATAATCACCAAAGCAAATGGATTGCTGGATTCCTCCAGACTAACCCAACGTTCTGCAACCAGCCAGTTTTTCAGATACGCCACTGGAAAGCGCATCTCCAGTTCACAACCCAGGCAACTTTCCCGATAGACCTGAAAATTCCCCGCGCCGCCAGAGTCGGTCAACACCGCAAAACTGGCGATATCCCGCTCAGGATAGCGATCCCGCAGTCGATAAAAATACCTGAACATCCGATCCTTGAATTCGGTTGTCGACTTACCCTGAATTTCCACATGCAGCAGTACCCATGTGTCCGCACCATTCGATGTGCGCACAGAAACCAGCTTATCCGTATGATTTCTGCCTGAATCCGCATCGCGCACGACCTGCTGCAATTCCTTGTCCATAAACACCGGCGGCACGCTCCAGTCGATCCGCCGATGCACATCGGGAAAAACGATCATCATGAATTCAGGAAAATAGCGATCCAACGCCTCTTTCCACGGAGAATCGTAATCGGTTACAACATCCGCTGCATCGCCTTCACTCATAAAACCGCTCCATACGCCATCGCCCTAAAAGTCCCGGTTCAATCCGCAGATGGCGCAGATTAAAACCATAAAATTGTTTTGAATCATCTGCGGAAATCTGCGGACAACTGCTTTTCCTGGGATTATAAAAGTCGGCTCTGGCGAGACGGTGCGGTGACGCCGTCAATCGATACGTTCACCCGCCCCCTCCTTAATCGCCGCCGGCAGCCAGACGCGGAACTCCGTGCCGTGCCGCTCGCCGCTGGTGCGGCTTTCCACCTCGATCCGCCCGCCGAGTTGCGTCGCGATACCATACACCACCGACAAGCCTAGCCCACTCCCTTTTCCGGGCGCCTTAGTGGTGAAAAAGGGATCGAACACCCGCTCCTGTAGTTCGGGTGTCATGCCGCAGCCGCTATCGCTCACACTCAAACACAGCTCGTCGCCGTGGCTTGCCAACACCACGATCAGCGCCCCCTGGTCGTTCATCGCATCCGCCGCATTGATGCAAAGATTCATCGCGATTTGTTGCAGTTGCATTGGATCGGACTGCACCCAGAGTTTTTGCGGCGGGGCGATGTAGCGCAACTCGATGCCCGCGGCCAGGGAAGAGCGTAAAAAGGCCACGGCTTCGCTCACCTCGTGGCTCGCCTCGATCAATTGCACGCGCAACGGACTCTGGCGCGCGAACGCCAATAAACGATTCACCAGATCACGCGCGCGAAAACTGGCCTTGAGAATCTGATCGACATTGTATTTACCGGCGGAATCCTGCGCGAAAAGATCGCCGGTCATTTCGGCGAAACCGATGACGCTGCCAAGCAAATTATTGAAATCGTGAGAAATTCCCGCCGCCAAGGTGCCGACCGCCTCCAGTTTCCGCGATTGCTCCAGCCGTGCATTCAGCATGGTTTTGTAGCGTCGATCCATCTGCGCCAGAAATGCGACCGTGTACGACATGGTCATTTCCATCAGCGGTCGCGTCAAGCGCTCCGCCACCGCCGCCAGCAAAATCTCCGGATGCTTTTGCGCCAACATCACCACCGCTTCATGATGGATGCTGGTGACTTCATCCAAGGGCAATTGCCGATCGACCATAGCACGCCCCAGTTCGAACGCCTCGCTCAAGCCATGTTCCAAGGCAAGGGCATCTTTGGCCGCCAATACGCGCACCAAGATTTCGAAATAAAGACGGGCAGATTCATTCATGCTGATAAATCAACACCGCAGCATCGTCGTCCAGCCGCCCCCAGCGCTCTAAAATAGCTTCGGCATGCTGCTGCACATTCAACTCCGCACGATCCAGCACATCGCGCAACGACGGAAACTCATCCAGACCATCGGAGAACAGCACCAAGACATCGCCCGGCGTCAGCGTAACGGTTTCCGGCGCCAGGTGACCATAGCCCGCGCCGACAATCCCGCGCGTGCCCCCCAAACGCATATCGCCGCGCCGATTCAGCCATAGCGCACGGGTGTTGCCCACCGCCGCCAACGTCATTTGCCGGCTGGCGCGATCGATCAGCGCCAAGGTCATCGCCGCGCCGCGCGTCGCCCTCAGCCGCGCATCGCAGGCCGCAAAGAGTTCCTCGCAACTATCGTCGAGACGCGCCGCAATGCACTGCATCGCGGCGATAGCCGCCTCCGCCGCCTCCGGGCCATGCCCCAAACCATCCGCCAGCGCCAACACGAAGCGCCGTTGCGTCGTCCAATAACCATAGCGGTCGCCACATTCGCCGACCCCGCGATAAGGGCGGCTGACGTGTCCAATCTTCATAACCATTTGCGCGCTCTCACTACCGTTCCCTGGCCCGGTTGAGTCTCGATTTTCAACTCATCCATCAAACGCTGCACGCCCGACAAACCGCAGCCCAAACCGCCCGTCGTACTGTAACCCTCCTTTAACGCCAAGCCGATATCGGCAATCCCCGGCCCACGGTCGATCGTCGCCAGCTCCAGGCTGCGCTGTCGGGTCTGCGCATCCTCATGCAAATGCGCTTCAAATCGACCGCCGCCGCCATGAAACCACAGATTGGCAGCCAATTCGGCGGCGGCGGTCGCCACATAGTGAACTTGCACCTTATCCAGACCCAGCGCTTGCGCCATACGGCGCGCCCGACGCACCGCCTCGGCGATATCCGACTCCCCGGTTACGCCGAGCGAAACTTCATGCAAAACCACTGGCTTCGAAGTATTCGCATTCATCGAAAATTGCATCCTACTCACCTAACGCCAACCGTCCGCTTTCTTTTCATTTCGATGACGACTCGCGTCAGACCGGGCGCGGACTCGATCGCAAAGCCGTCCATCAAGCGTTGCGTACCCGGCAAACCCGCGCCTAAGCCGCCGCCGGTGCTGTAACCATTGGCCATCGCCTTGTCGATATCGGCAATCCCCGGCCCATAATCCTCGACCACAATCGACACCGTCATCGTTATCTCGTCGCTGGCGTCGCAAATACGACAGCGGCCGCGTCCGGCATATTGCACCACATTGCGAGTTAACTCCGAAACGGCGGTCACCAAACGGGTCTGATCCGCCAAGCCGAAGCCGATCTGCGCCGAGATCTGACGCGCCGCACTACGCGCACGCACAATATCCGCCGCATCTTCGACAGCCACTTCTTCAGGCGGGATCAAGGTCATCATCGCCATCGCCCCGATTCAAAATCATATCGCCGCGTTCGGCGATGCGAGCCTGAAGCATCTTCAGCCCCTGATCGAGATTGAATGCGCAATCCGCGCCGATCAAATCCCGGCCCATTTCGACCAAGGTCATGGCGACAAAGGGCTGGACGCCACAGATAATCACTTCGGCCCCCAGCAATCGCGCCATGCTGACCGTATCGTTAATCACCCGCGCCATAAACGAGTCGACCACATCCAGCGCGGTGATATCGATCGCGATCCCCAAAGCTTCGGTTTCGGCGATTTTTTTGACCACATCGCTCTGAAATTGCATCGTATCGGCATCGGTCAAATCCTCCTGGATCGACACCAGCAAGATGCGACCCAAACGCAAAATAGGGATTTTCATCGCGAGCTCCCACCGTTCGCGCTCGCGCCTAAGCCGACCACGCGTTTGCCGATCATGCGAAACGCCTCCGCCAAGCCGGAGCGCAAGCTCGCGCGACTGATGACCCCATCGAAACTGATGCCCAACTTGGTCAAGGTTTGCGCCCCTTCCGGACTGATGCCGGTCATCACAATCCGCGTGCCCAATAATTGCGCCGCATCCACGGTTTTCATGATATGGCGCGCCACGCTGGTATCGAACACCGGCACGCCGGTCACATCCAGTATCGTCACCGTCGCTTCGACGCGGGTAATCGCCTCCAGCAGACGCTCGGTAAATTGCCGCGCGCGCAGGGTGTCGATCACTCCCACCAGCGGCAGCATCAGCACCCGATCCCAGAGCAGGATCACCGGAGTGGATAGCTCCATCAACGACATACTCTGCTGCACGATCACCCGC
>DATETD010000393.1:0-16862 GCA_035283885.1 Rhodocyclaceae bacterium | reverse complement strand
GACGACCCAATCGTCTGCGGCAAATCTGGTAATTTATCAGCTAAGGAGTCGAACGGTTAGCTTTATTGGATCGGCGCTGGCGGGACGGCTGCGAATCCAAGACTTGTATCCGCGTTGACTATTGCCGTCTGTGCGGACCAGAAACGAGTTTTTCGGCTGCTATGAGAAATAGGGTGGACGCTCGAAGGGACGGATGCGGCGCGATCCGAATTGAAGCTGCATAACGGGCGGGAGGTGGCGCCTGCGCTCAGGAAGAGCGATATCGATAGCTGCGTCGGCTTTCGAGGCGTGATCGATGCGACGGTCGAGATGCTCGATGGGTCGGATGGGACTTTAAGCGGATGCGCATGGATGAGATATCGCGCGCACCCCACTGGGCTGGTCGGGGAAGTCGTCCTTCCCCGCAGCGACAGGCTATTTAAGCTTGATTTCCTTATAGGCGACGTGTTTGCGCGCCTTGGGATCGTACTTGAGGAACTCCAATTTTCCCGGCGTGGTTTTTTTGTTCTTGGTGGTCGTGTAGAAGTGACCGGTTCCCGCCGTGGATTCGAGTTTGATTTTTTCGCGACCGCCCTTGGCCATGGTTATTTTCCTTTAATTCTTAGATTCGGATTAAACGCGATCTTAAACGCGCTCGCCGCGTTCGCGCAGTTCGGCGACGACGACGTCGATGCCTTTCTTGTCGATGGTGCGCAGACCGGCGTTGGAGACGCGCAGGCTGATCCAACGGGTTTCGGATTCGCTCCAGAAACGGCGATAGTGCAGGTTCGGTAGGAACCGGCGTTTGGTTTTGTTATTGGCGTGGGATACGTTGTTTCCCACCATCGGGGCTTTGCCGGTTACTTGGCATACGCGGGACATAGTGATGCTCCTGAGTGCTGATTTCGCAAAGCGCCGGAGTTTAGCAAAAAACCGCGCGAAAATTCAACTTGCGACGACACGCCGTCAAATTAAACCGTGTTCGGCGAAGGAAAGCGGTGCGGCCAATCCCGCGACGATGAAATGGTCGAGCAGTTTGACGTCGATCAGCGCCAGCGATTGCTTCAGCGATGAAGTCAGCATCCGGTCGGCCTGCGACGGTTCGGCGAGGCCCGACGGATGGTTGTGGGCGAAGATGACCGCAGCGGCATTATGCTCCAGTGCCGATTTGACGACTTCGCGCGGATAGACGCTGGTTTGGCTCAAGGTGCCGCGAAACAGCTCTTCGGTGACGATCAGCCGGTTTTGCGCATCGAGCCAAAGGGCGACGAAGACTTCGTGCGGCAGATGGCCGAGCGACAGCCGCAACCAATCGCGCACGGTTTGCGGCGAGTCCAGCGAGCTGCGCGTTTTTAGATCGCCGGCCAAGGCGCGGCGCGCCAGTTCCATGGTGGCGCTCAGTTGTGCGGCCTTGGCCGGGCCGATGCCGGGGAGCTTGGCGAGTTCTTTCGGACTGGCCCCGATCAGGCGGTTCAGATCGTGGCTGAAATGCGCGAGCAGGTCGCGCGCCAGATCGACGGCGCTTTTGCCTGGAATGCCGACGCGCAAAAAGATCGCGAGCAGCTCGGCGTCCGATAAGGCGGCGGCGCCTTGCTGTAAAAGTCGTTCGCGCGGGCGCTCCGCGCGCGGCCAGTCGCGTATGGTCATGGTTTAGAATCCGTGCTCGATCGTAGAGGGGATTGTAACGTCATGGAAGAGTTTCGGGGCAAGCGCTTCGTGTTGGGCGTGACCGGCGGGGTCGCCGCGTATAAGACCGTCGAACTGGCGCGGCGCTTGGTCAAGGCGCAGGCGCAGGTCGATGTGGTGCTGACCGCCGCCGGCAGCCAATTTATCGGCGCGGCGACCTTTCAGGCGCTGACCGGGCGTCCGGTGCGGCGCGAATTATGGGACGAGAGCGTCGGCAGCGGCATGGCGCATATCGACTTGACGCGCGGCGCGGCGGGTTTGCTGATCGCGCCGGCGACGGCGGATTTCATCGCCAAACTCGCGCATGGTCAGGCCGACGATTTGTTGTCGACCTTATGTCTGGCGCGCGATTGTCCCTTGCTGGTCGCACCCGCGATGAATCGGCAAATGTGGGAAAACCCGGCGACGCGGCGCAATCTGGCGCAGTTGCGCGCCGACGGCGTGGAAATTTTTGGGCCGGCCTATGGCGAACAGGCTTGCGGCGAAGTCGGCGAGGGACGCATGCTCGAAGCGGCGGAATTGTTCGACGAACTCTCGGCCTTCTTGCAGCCCAAACGCTTACAAGGCAAGCGCGTGTTGCTGACCGCCGGGCCGACCTTCGAAGCGCTCGATCCGGTGCGTGGGCTGACGAATACGAGTTCCGGCAAGATGGGTTACGCGCTGGCGCAGGCCTGCGCCGCCGCCGGGGCGACGGTGACCCTGGTTTCCGGGCCGGTGGCGCTGCCGACGCCGCTTAAGACGACGCGCATCGACGTGCGCAGCGCGCTGGAAATGCGGCAGGCAGTGTTGGATCGACTGGCCGGGCAGGATGTGTTTATCGGCGTGGCGGCGGTGGCCGACTATCGCCCGCGCCAAATGCTGGAGCATAAAATCAAGAAGCATGGCGGCGTGCTGACTTTGGAGTTGGAGGCGAATCCGGACATTCTGGCCGAAGTGGCGGCGCGCACCGATGCGCCCTTATGCGTCGGTTTCGCCGCCGAAAGTCGCGATCTGGCGACCTATGCCGAAGGTAAGCGCATCGCCAAGAAATTGGCGCTGGTGGTCGGCAATCTGGTGCAGGACGGGCTGGGCGGCGATAGCAATCGAGTGACATTATTTGACGCGCATGGAGCGCACCCATTGCCCGCGGCGGCGAAGTTGGATGTGGCGCGCGCCATCGTCGCGCATTTGGCGAAAATCATCGAATCGAGGAGCGATCGTGCGTAGAAGCATCGATATCAGAATTGTCGGCGAGCCGTTGCGTTCGGGAGAAATCGCACTGCCGTCCTACGCCACCGACGGCGCGGCGGGGATGGATTTGCGCGCCTGCATCGCTGCCGCTGCGACCTTGCAACCCGGCGAGCGGCGGCTGTTTCCGACCGGCATCGCGATCGATATCCGCGATCCGGGTTTGGCGCTGAAATATGGTGTGCGCGTGGCGCAGGGTTTGGGCGTGATCGACGCCGATTATCACGGCGAGATCGGCGTAATCCTTATCAACGACGGCGACGCCGCCTATACGGTGCAGGTCGGCGAGCGGATCGCGCAATTGATCTTCATGCCGGTGACGCAAGTCGAACTGCATGTCGTCGACGACTTCCGCGCCGGCACCGAACGCGGCGCGGGCGGCTTCGGCCATACCGGGACGGCGTAAGCGTGCCCGCCGTGTTCGCCTATCCGTCCCGCCAGAGCCGACTTTTCGGCTTTTCGGCGGCTTTTCGGGCGGCTGCGCTTCGGACGATGCGGTCGAAATAGGGGGATTCGTTATGCGTGCTCCCGTCGACAAACGCGAGGAATTCTCGAATAATACGTCCCTACGGTACGCGAGTTAGGTTCTGCATGTCCATCGAGGAAACGGGTTTCGTCGGTGCTCGGGAACGACAATTTGGGCCGTTTTTACGGGATAGGGGATGCTGATGGGACTGACTCACGCCATATTTATTGTGATCGCCAGTATGCTGGGTACGGGTATTTTGACGACGACCGGCTTGATGGCCTCCCATCTCGGCGGCCCGATTGAAATTCTCTTCGTATGGTTCGGCGGGGCGCTTCTGGCATTGACGGGCGCGGTGTGTTACGGCGCCATTATCGAGCGCAAGCCCGTCTCCGGCGGCGAGGCGACCTTGATCGGCGCGTTTTATTATCCATCCTGGGGTTATGTTACTGCCATTTTGTCGTTTTTGGTCGGCTTTGCGGCGTCGAACGCCGCCGCAAGTATGGCGTTGGCGTCGTACTTCATCGCCGGGACCGGCGTCGCCGTTGCCGGCAAAGGGCTGGCGATCGTCGCGATCGTCTTGATGACCTCGGTTCATGCGCAAATCAAACGCTATGGTATGCGCATTCAGACGCTGCTGGCGTTCCTGAAATTCATGCTGTTGCTCGGGGTGGCCGCCTATGGCTTCTTTCACATAAGTTGGCATGACAGCCCGTTGCGCACCGCTTCGTGGCAGGGGGCTTCGCTGAGCGGCTGGACGCTGTGCCTGCTGTTCTCGGTATTCGCGTATAGCGGTTGGAACGCCGCGATCTACTCGGCGAGCGAATTTCGCCAGCCCGCAAGAACCGCGCCGCTGGCGATGTTGATCGGCGCGAGTGTCGTTATCGCCCTGTATCTGCTGTTGAACGTGGCGATTCTCGGCAATCTTCAGCAGAGCGAGATCGCGGGCGTCGATGCGGTGGTGGCGCGGCTGGTGCAGCACTTGTTCGGCGCCGAAACCTCGCGGATTTTTGCGCTGTTGATTGCCTTTGTGCTGTTGTCGTCGATCGGAGTTTCCGCTTTCGCCGGGCCGCGCGTGCTCCATGGCGTGATGCAGGCGCGCGCGGGAGGCGATGCGCCGGTCGGCCCTGTTCCGGCTAGATTGCTGTGGATTCAGGCCGGGGTCTCGATTCTGCTGGTGCTCACAGGCTCCTTCGAGCAGGTGATGAGTCTGATGGGGGTATTTTTGGGCATCGCGCCCGTACTGACCGTTCTCGGCATCTACCGTCGCGGGCGCGGCGAAACCGAGTACCCCGTCTTCATTCGATATGCCGCTGCCCCGCTGTTCATCGGACTTTCATCTATCATTATCGCGATTTCTCTGGTGGGAAACCGCGACGCCATGCCCTTTGTTTTCGGTCTTTTTGTCGTATCGCTCAGCTTAATGGTGCTGGAGGCCAAAGGCCTGATGCGTATTCGCTAGATATTTCCCGAACCCAACCTTCGCCCCCCGCCCTCTCCAATGAAATCGACAGTCATCCGTGGCGCCTTGGCTTTTTGCCTGAGCGTGCTATCTCTTCCATCGCAGGCGATCGTGAGCTGCAATCAGCCCGCCGCCGCCGCATCGCCCAGCGTTCAGCCCAGCGTTCAGCCCAGCATTCAGCCCAATGTCGCCGAGGCGGCGCGTTTGCTGGCCGGCATGAAAACAGGCCACTCCCCGGCCAGTCGGGAATTCGAACGTTATATCTCTGTCGCCAATGATGGCTGGCAAACCTATACCCAGCGTTTTGGGCAGCCTTTGCGCGCATGGGCGGCAAAGGAAATTCGCCAAAACGTCGGGCAAGCGGTCTTCTATCCGTTTTCCGGCCCCGATTTGCCCAATATGTTGTCGGTGTTTCCGGCGGCGTCGCGGTTCGTCATGATTTCCGATCAGTACGCCAACAAATATTTCGATCCGTCCGTACTCGGCGAACACGATCGGTCCAAGCTGCTGCGCGAAATGGGCGACGAGTGGGCGCGTTTCGGGCAACGAGGATTTTTCGTCACCCAAGAGCTTAATAAGCGAGGGGGGAAGAGTCGGCCTCATGTTAACGTCAATACGGTGGTCATGGCGTTTGCGGCGCGCCTGGGTTACGAGGTGCGCGCCGTTTATCCAATTTGTCTTGATGCTAAAGACGTATCGATTCGTCTCGACGACTCGAAAGCCGCCCGCTGGGCCTCGATACGCCTCGAACTGCGCAAGGATGGACGGGATGTCGTCGTCGATTACATCCAGCAAAATCTATCGAATTTCGGGCTTTCCAAGCGATCGGAGCTTGGGGCATTGATCGCGGCTCTCAGCAAGACGCCGGTGTTCCTGAAGGCGGCCTCTCACTTGCTTCAGCAGCCGGATTTTTCCATCCTTCGCGACGCGATACTCGCGAGTGCGCCCGTCGTGGTGCAAGACGAGACGGGGCTTGAGTACGATGCGATGGTCAAGAGCTTCTCGGTGAAACTTTACGGCGAATATGTGAATGCCCATCATTCGTTCAAGGAGTTCGGCAATCGCTCGCTCGCCCAGGCATATAAGGACAGAGCCGCCGAGGTTCGGCCTCTCGATTTCAAATTAGGCTACCAAAAGGACGCCGGCTCGGCGATCCAGGTCGCCACGCGAAAATAGGCGAGCCTGGGCTTCGATGGTATTGGCGGCATTTACGCGCAGGGTCGCGGCAGGCGTCCTCGTGGGCTTGGCCGCCTTTACGACCAGCGCATTCGCTCAATCGCCGCCGATGAATTCCGTCTGCTTCGACAGTAGCGACAAGGTTAGGCTGTGCTATTCCGAGCATCTTTTGACGGAGGATATGGCGCGACCGATCCTGGTCTTTATTCCAGGCTGGACGATGCCGGCCGCCATCTGGGAAAAACAGTTAAGCTATTTTTCCGGAAAATATTCGATGGTGGCGTTCGATCCCCGCGGGCAGGGGGCTTCCGCTGCGCCGCGCGTCGGCTATACACTCGACCGGCGGGTCAAGGACATCAAGGAACTTCTGGATCGCTTTCCCGACCGGCGCTTTATCTTGGTCGGTTGGTCGCTGGCGGTGCTCGAATCGCTGGCGTTCGTCGATCGCTATGGTGAAAGCCGCTTGCGCGGCTTAGTTCTGGTCGATAACTCGATCGGCGAAGGGCCGCCGCCGCCGCGCAAGAGCGGCAAGAATCCTTTTTTCGAAGAATTGCGCAGCAAGCGCGAGGAAACGATGGCGAAGTTCGTCGCCGCGATGTTCCGTCAGGATCCCGGCGCCGAAATGCGGCAAGTTATTCTGGCGAGCGCGCTCAAGACCGAGGTGGAGGACAGTATCCGATTGCTGTCCTATGGCAAACCTCGCACCTACTGGAAAGACGCCGTCTATCGAACCCGCCTGCCGATCGGCTATCTGGTGACGCCCAAGTGGAGCGATCAGGCCAAGGCTTTGCTGCAAAAACATCCCAACGCCAGCGTAAAAATCTTCGAACAGTCGGGGCACGCCCTGTTCTGGGACGAGGCGGATGCGTTCAATCGTGCTTTGCACGATTTTATCGAGCGCTGACATCCGTCCCGCCAGCGCCGGCTTTTATCGCCAGCGGCGATCGGCGGCGATCAGCGTCGCCCGCAACGTTTGCCCTAGCGATTGCAGCGAGCCGCCGGTACGGTAGTCGAAATTCACCCGCACTTGATCGCCCGCAGCGACATTCACCGGCGTCGTCAATGGCAACACCATATAGTCGTTAAGCCAGTCGATGGTGGCGCAACGTTCGGTGAGTATCGACAGGATGTTCTTGGTGATGAAACGGATGGCGTTGACCGTGCCGCTTTGCTCCATGACGAACACTCCTTGCCATTCGATTTTGCCCGACACCGGTTGGGAAAAGTCCATTTGGCTATAAATCGTCGGCGGCGCGAGTTCGACGCTGCCGGGCTTGATCGCGTCGGCGCGCTGGAATTGGATGATAGGCGCGTGAAAGCCATGGAAGTCGTAGTCCTGCTGCAAGGGCTGGACCGCCATGATGACCGCTTCGGGGATAAATACCGGCAATTGATCGCCGAAACGCCGTCGATAGCGCTGTTTGAAGGATTCGATCGCCTCGACTTGTTTTTCGCGCAACATCGCGACGTGAATCATCTCGCAAATCACCACATCCACCGGCTCGGGCGGCAGGTATTGAAAGGCGTCGGCATGAATCACCTCCACCTTATGCCCATGCCGATTCATCGCCAGCAGGCGGCGCGATTCGGCCACCATGTCGGGATTGAATTCGACGCACCACACCTTTTCGGCATGAGCCGCAGCGAAACACGACAGTACGCCGGTGCCGCCGCCAAGCTCCACGACTTTGGCGCCCGCGAACACCACATGATCGATGGCGGCCTTGAAACCGCTCATGCGATTCTGATCCATCAGCATATTGTGGTGATAATGCAAGGGGATGAATTGACCCAGATAGTTTTGTTCGGCTTCGTCTTCGGCGATTAGGCTGGAGACGCCGTCGATCGTGACCAGCGGCTGCAGGATACTGACTTCAGGTTCCATGAAGGACATTTAGGGCTCCTTTGTTATTGTGGTTAAGCTTGCCGACCATGCGGCAACGATTGCCGATTTTTGCAAGCGAACATGCTCCCATTTGCCGCCAAGCGGCGCTTATCGACCGACTGCAAGTTAACGCTCAACCTACTAGCAGCATCCATACCAGCGCGCCGCCTACGATGGCGACGCAGCGATGGAAATAAAGCGCCGATAAGCCCGAATCTTCGATTGACGGGCGCGGTAGGGTCGGAGATACTCGCTGTGCCGACGCCGAACTATCCTGTCCCGGTCGGCTCATACGACGCAGCGACGCAGCGACGAATCGACGAAACGAGTAACCCCGAGAACCAAATTCATGGAAAACACGAAAGACAGCAATCAAGTCGTCAGCAAGGTGCTGGTGCTCGACGATGGCAAGGGATACGACAAGATCAAGGCCTTGTGCGATGCATTCGGACTGGTGGGCATCAAGCCGCAGTTTGCCGAATCCTTCAACGTCATGCTGCTGCTAGGCTCCAACGTCGATTTGGGCGGGATACTGCTGTATGAAAACTACAATAACGAAGGTATCGATCTGGCGCGCGAGATGCATGCCTGCCGTCCGGAATTGCCGATCTTTTTACGACGCGACGCCATCGCGGGTTTCGACGGCTTGACGAAAAAAGACGCCGCGATGTTTCGTTGCGCGTTCACTACCGAGAATATCGAACCGCTGCGCACCACGCTGGACGTTTCGATCTTCAGCCGCGTCTATCCCAACGAATTGGTGCGCGGCATCTCCGAAATGTCGCTCGCCGCGCTGCAAACCTTGTTCGCCAATTGCGATATCCGCGTGGAAACGCCGTATCTGGTCAAGGATCGCATCATCTACGGCAAAATCTTTTCGATGATCACCATCGAAAGCCACTGGTGCCGCGGCTATATGATGTTTCAAGCCCCCTCGAAAGCGCTGCTCAGCATTATTTGCAGCGACAAAGAAGACGAAATGGACGCCAAGGAGCTCAACAACGTGCTCGGCGAAGCGACCAATCTGGTTTGGGGATCGTTTAAGAACCGTTACGTCAAGGACGATCAACCGCGCAACGCATCGATGCAGACCCAGGTGCCGATCATCATCAATCACGAGGATCACTACATCTCCTTCGGCTCGGACGACCCGCAGCTTTGCCTGAAATATACCCTGTACGAGCGCTCGGGACGATGCGAACCCGTGTCGATTCTGCAACGCTTCGTGTTCAATCTCAACTGGTCGCCCGAAGACTTTTCCGAAAACACCTCGATAGAATCGCTGTTCGAGTCGGGCGAGTTGGAGATGTTCTGACCCACATCAAGGGTTGCCAAGATCGCTCGGACGTAATCTGCGGATAGCTGCTTTTTCTAGGATCAATCGTACAGGTCGCAAAATCCGAAGGCGAGTTGCCGCTAGCCGCTAGCCGACATCCGTCCCGCCAGCGCCGACTTTCGCGGGCCGCGCGGTTTTGCGGAAAATCAATGCGACTCCTCGGTTGCCGCCACTCGCGGCAGGCGGATTTCGAAGGTGGTGCCGACGCCGACCGTGGAGCGAACCTCGATCTAGCCGCCGAGCGACTTGCGCACCAAATTACCGACGATCGTCATTCCCAGACCCGTGCCGCCGCGGTTGATCTTGGTGCTGAAAAACGGCGCAAAAATCGATTTCAGGTTTTCCTCGGGAATGCCGACGCCATTATCGGCGAAGCGCAGCATCACCTCGTCGCCGATCTGCTCGGCGGCTATCGTCAGCACGCCGTCGGTGCGATCTTCGAAGGCGTGCATATAGGCGTTATTGACCAGATTGATGACGATCTGGCCGATGCGACCGGGTTGGCTGTCCATGACGATGCCGGCGGGAATGTCTTGCACCACGCGGTTCGGCTTGTGTTTGAGGCTGGGCGCGAGCGAATCGAGCACTTCCTTGATCGCTTTAGCCAAATCGAACTCGCGACGTTGTTCGCTGGCCTGATCGGCGGCCACCTGCTTGAAATTTTTAATCAAATCGCGTGCGCGATTGATATTGGACTCCATCAAATCGCAGCCTTCCAAGGTGCCGTCGATGAAATTCGACAGATCGGAACGTTTGACCTTGCCTTCGTCGATCAGCGCCTTGACGGCTTTGGCGCGCTTGACCAGCATGCTCGCCATCATCGCCGAGTTGCCGATCGGCGTCGCGAGTTCATGCGAAACGCTCGCGACGATCGTGCTCAAGGTCGCCTTGGTTTCGCTGACGACCAGTTTTTCGCGAAAATCGGCCAGAGTTTCCATCGTCCGCTTCAACTCGGCGGTGCGCTCCTCGACGCGCGTTTCCAGCGTTTCGGTAAACGCCAGAATCCGTTTGGTGGCGCGTCGCAACATCAGATGGGTTTGGATGCGCACCCGCATCACCGCCGGCTGAATCGGCATGACGATGAAATCCACCGCGCCGCCCTTCAGTCCCTTGATTTCTTCGAAAGCATCGCTACGATTGGCGATCAAAATAATCGGAACGTAATAAGTCAGCGTATCGCCCTTCAAGCGTAGGCACATCTGGTGGCTATCCATATCGTCGTTCGCCAAACCCAGCAGTATCAGATCGGGCAAGCGCAGTCGGCAAAACTCCAGCGCCGCCTCACCCGAGGCGAAGCCGACCACTTCATGATCGACCGAGAACACCTGTTGCAACATCGCGATATTTTCCCGATTGACGTCGACCAGCAGCAGCAGGGGGCGGTTCGGCAAGGGATCGGGCAGATCGATCTTGGCGGATTTCGACGTTTGACTGTGCTCGCTTTCACTCATCTCGTTACCTCATGCAAATCGGGAAAATCCGGCGGTCCATCCGGATAGCTGCGGACGGCTGACTATTTATTCGACGTATTCTTGCTTGCCGCGAGCGTCGGCGCGTCGGTCGCCAGCGTCAAGCTGAAACAGGTTCCCGCGCCTAGCGTGCTTTCGACCTCGATACGTCCACCGAGCACGGCGGTGACGATATTATGAACGATATGCAATCCTAGGCCGCTGCCGCCCGCGCCGCGTTTAGTGGTGAAAAACGGCTCGAACACATTCGGCAACACATGCTCGGGGATGCCGCGACCGTCGTCGCGGACGGCGATCGTCACCTGCGTGCTCGATGCGCACGATGCGACATCGATGGTAATGTGTCCGGCATCGCGGCCGTCGAAACCGTGCAGCATCGCATTGTTGATCAGATTCGTCAGCACCTGGCCCAAGGGACCGGGATAGCTATCCATAAAGATATCGTCGGGCGTATGATGTTCGACGATATACGGCGTTTTGCGGATGCTCGGCCCCAATGCGGTGACGATTTCGCCGATCACTTCGGCTAAATTGAAGCGGCGGCGTTGCGAACTGGTCTGATCCACCGCTACCTGCTTGAAGCTGCTGATGAGTTCGGCGGCCTTGTTGAGATTGCGCACCAACACATCGCCGGCGGAATCGTTATCGGCGAGGTAATCGTCAAGCATCGAACGTCGCAAGCCGGATTTAACCGCCTCGCTCATGCGCTTGCTGGTTTTGACCAAGTGCGAAGCCACCATCAAGCCATTGCCGATCGGCGTATTCAGCTCATGCGCGATGCCGGCGACCATAGATCCCAGCGCGGCCAGCTTTTCGCTGCGCACCAATTCATCTTGCGTTTGCTGCAAATGGTCGATCACCTTGCTCAGATCGCTCAAGGCGTTTTGCAAGGCGTTGGCCTGCTCGACGACGAAACGCATCGCCGACATATCTTGACCGAATACGGAAAACAAGCGCCCTTCGCCGGGATTTTCGACCTTCAGGCGCGTCAGAATCCAGTGGAATGGGATGGCGCTTTTATCCGTCGTTTCGTCCGCCATCTCGTCTTTGGACAGCGGCGTATCGAAAGCAAGGCTGTCGATCGTCGCATCGTTCGCCGCAAGCCGGTTCAGATGCTCGATAAAACAGGCCCAGCCCTTTTCGCCGAAAAATTTCGCCAGCGGCAGTCGAAAACACGCTTCGGCGTCGACGCCGGCGAGCGTCGTGAAACCGCAATTCACTCGGAGTATCTCGCAGGATTGGTTGACGATCAGAAACACGCCGGGTATCGAATCGATCACCGATTCCGTAATCGTCGATGCATTATCGAGCAACGACAAAATCGCGTGCGTCGCCTGCAAATCCAAATTGATATTTCTCACCGAAATCCTTCTCCCAAAACCTTCGATATGCCGATAACGCTGCTGCGACCGACCATGGCGCATCCCGCTATCGCGCTCAAGTCGCCGTCCGCGCGAGCACCTTCGCCACTCCATCCAGGATTATTTTTTTTTCATACGGCTTCACCACCCAGGCGATCACCCCGGCGGCTCGGCCTTCGGCTTTCATCGTGGTGTTGTTTTGCGTCGTCAGCATGAATATCGGGATTTTCCGCAAAGCCGGGTCTTTATGCACTTCGCGGCACATCGATAGGCCGTCCATTTCGGGCATATTGACGTCGCAAAAAATCAGGCGGATATCGTGCTTGTTCCCCTGCAGCAAGATCAAACCTTCGAGGCCGTTGCCGGCCTCGAAAACTGTGTGCCCGACGGCGATCAAGTCGTGCTTCAACTGCGTTCTCACCGTTTCGGAATCGTCGACGATCAGAATATTCGCCATGTCCCCTCATCCACATCAAATTTTCGTTCGATACTCATGCCGAGTCCCATAAAAACTCGATCTCGCTATCGCCTATCGTTTCCTCCGGAATCTCGAAACCGATCAAGTTCGTCAACGATTTTCGATTGAGCAATTCGAAACGCGCGCTACAGAAGATTACATTTTCATTGGCTTGCAAGCGCCAGAATTTGCTGTAAGTCACCACCGGGTAATCGCTTTCAGCATAATCTGAAAAGACTTCGTAAAAGCCGCGCGTACATAAAGGCAGGCTGATGCCCAAATCGACGCCGACATTCTCGAATAGCGATACGACATTACCGGCCACCAGATTGCAATACTCTTTGACATAATCGAACGCCTGCCGCACGGGAATATCCTCGGCCGATTCGCCGCCGAATACGCGAAACGCCAAGTTCTTCGCCGTGGCGAGATTGAAATGCACCTTAAAGGTAATTCTGACCGAATCGCCTGAAATCAGAATGAACGCCATGTTGTTGGCCAAAATCCTGCCGGGCACGAAATCGTCGGCGAGCGTGCGCACATCGACGTCCGGGCAATCGGCTTGATTCTTCAAGCGCAGGAAGGCGGAATGACGGACGAACTCCGCCACCTTATCCCGAATCGCCGCCGCATCGCGCGCAATGTCTTCGTTAGTTCGAGTGTTATCCATAATGGTTATATGGTTCTTGCCGAGCCATTCTAAAAGCGTGGGCTTTCGTTACGCGACCGGATGAGTCTTTTGCGTCGCTCATTTAGCGCCTGTTTCCAGCGATGTGCAAATCGGTTTGACGACTCTCGATTCGGTTTTGCAACTCCAGATCAAGCGGTCGTCGTTGTAGTGGGAAACCAGTTGCACGGCATGTTCGCTGAGTTCGGCGTTTTTCGGCGTCAGCATCACAATGCCGTCGTGGAAGTCGATGGTGAGTTCGTCGTTGGGTTTGGCTTCGAGTTCGTCGATGGCTTTTACCGTGTTTTTGACCGAGTCGGAATTGGCCGTCAGCGTATTGGCGATGCTTCTGATCGACAATTGCAACTCCTTGGTTCCAGGCTTGTTTTGGAATTTTTTAAACTGAGGGATGGCGATGGCCGCAATAATTCCGAGAATCGCCAGGACGGCCGCCGTCGAGAAAAATGCGGCAATTGTTTTTACGGCGATATGAACAGGCTCCGCTAGCCGGCCGTCGTTGTGCTCGTCCGCCCACGCTTGCGGCGGCATGAATGCGATCGAATAGGCGTCGACCAGCGAAATCAGGGCTGGAACGGCGGTCCAACTCAATAGCAAATAGGCAATGCCCTTGTTTTTTTCACCTAAATAAAATTTATGCAAGCCAAAAAAGCCCAGCAGCGAGGCGAAAAGCGCCGCGACGGTTTGATTTTTCGCGGGGCGGGTGCTGTCGGCCTCGATATCGAGGTGGTTGCCGCAATGAGGGCAGGTCGCGACCGATTCGTCGATTTCTTTTTTGCAATGGCGACATTTGATCGTAGTCATTCAGGGCGCTCTCTTTTATCGAGGGTGAGTGGAGCTTACCGTGGCTCCAGTTGCGGTTTCAGTAGCTTATCGCATGTTCGACGGCATGTCGCCAAACGGCGAGACGATTTTGTCGTTCGTCGTTGTTCATGGCGGGTTCGAAGCGTCGTTCTTCGCTCCATAGCGCCGCCAATTCCTCCGGCGAGTTCCATAAACCCACGGCCAGCCCGGCAAGACCGGCGGCGCCCAACGCGGTGATTTCGGCGGTGCGCGGGCGTGCTATCGGCACGCCGAGCAAATCGGCTTGCATTTGCATCAGCATGTCGTTGCGGCACGCGCCGCCATCGACGCGCAATTCGCTCAGTACGACGCCGGCGTCGTGCTCCATCGCGGTCAGCACATCGGCGGTTTGGCAGGCGATCGCTTCGAGGGCGGCGCGCGCGATATGCGCTTTGGTCGTACCGCGCGTCATGCCGAATACTGCGCCGCGCGCATCGGCGCGCCACCATGGCGCGCCGAGTCCGGCGAAGGCCGGGACCAGCACCACGCCGCCGCTGTCGGCAACGCCCGCAGCCAGCGCTTCGATTTCGTCGGCGCGCGTCAGTAGGCCCAGGCCGTCGCGCAGCCATTGGACGATCGCTCCGGCCATGAAGACGCTGCCTTCGAGCGCGAAATGGGTGGTGTCGCCGATGCGCCAGGCGACGGTGGTGAGTAGGCGATTGTTCGAGGAGACCGGCGTTGCGCCGGTGTTCATCAACATGAAGCAACCGGTGCCGTAGGTATTTTTGACCATGCCCGCTTTCAGACAGCCCTGTCCGAAGGTGGCGGCTTGCTGATCGCCGGCGATACCGGCCAAGGGAATCGCCGCGCCCAGCCAATGCGGTTCGATGCATGCATACACCTCGCTGCTGGCGCGCACCTCGGGCAGGAGTTCGGCGGGAATATCGAGTAGTTCCAATAATTCCGTATCCCATTGGCCGCGATGGATGTCGTACAGCAAGGTGCGCGAGGCGTTGCTCGGGTCGGTGATATGCAAACGGCCCGCCGTGAGATTCCATGCCAGCCAGGAATCGACGGTGCCGAAAGCCAGTTCGCCGCGCTTGGCGCGAATGCGCGCATCCGGGATGGCGTCGAGCAGCCATTTCAGCTTGGTTGCCGAGAAGTAGGGGTCGAGCACCAGTCCGGTGCGGCGGCGAAACAGCTCTTCAAGTCCGTCGGCGCGTAAGCGTTCGCAGATCGCCGCCGTGCGTCTATCCTGCCAGACGATGGCGCGGTGCAAGGGACGTCCGCTGTCGCGTTCCCAGAGCACCGTGGTTTCGCGTTGATTGGTCATGCCGATTGCGCTAACATCGGCGGCGGCGATGCCCGCATTCCGCACCGCTTCGGCGGCGACCGCAATTTGGCTCTGCCAGAGTTCGACGGCGTCGTGTTCGACCCAGCCCGGTTGTGGGAAATACTGGCGGAACTCGCGTTGTGCCATACTGCGAATGCGCCCGTCGGCGTCGAACAGGATGGCGCGCGAACTGGTGGTGCCTTGGTCGAGAGCGAGTATGCAGGACATGAATTTTCCCTAAACTGGATGCAATGGAAAGGACGTATCGTGGCGATGGCAATAACGGCGTTGGTGGTGTTGGTGGCGATAGAGCATATGTATTTTCTCTATCTCGAAATGTTCGCCTGGACGCAAAAGCGCACGCGCAGAGCCTTCGGCACGACGGAGGAATTCGCCGCCGCGACGAAATCCTTGGCCGCCAACCAAGGACTGTACAACGGATTTCTCGCTGCCGGTCTGGTTTGGGGCATGGTCTATCCGGTGGCGGCGGTGGGGCTGCATATCCAGTCGTTTTTTCTGATCTGTGTCGTCGTCGCCGCGATTTACGGCGGTTTTTCGGTCAAACGCAGCATACTGTATATCCAAGGCGGACCGGCGATGTTGGCGTTGGCGGGGGTGTTGTTGCGCTGAATACCGCAAAAGTCGGCGCTGGCGGAACGGCTCGCGCCGGTTTGCAGCGGCATTGCGCAATCGTTGCGCGATTATTGCAGCGCCGTGCGCAACTCTTCGAGCGTGCAGGTCGCGGTGCCGAGTTTGCCGACGACCACGCCGGCGGCGACATTCGCCAAGCGCATGGCGGCGGGCAGCGTCGCGCCGCCGGCGAGCATCGCGGCGAGCGTGGCGATCACGGTATCGCCCGCGCCGCTGACGTCGAACACTTCGCGCGCCAGGGCAGGCTCGTGGTCGATACCGTCGGCGCGAAACAATGTCATACCTTCTTCGCTACGTGTGACCAGTAGCGCTGCAAGGTCGAGCTTGGTGCGTAGCGCCTGAGCCTTTGCGGCGAGATCGGCGTCGTTTTTCCAGCGACCGACGACTTGGCGCAATTCGGCGCGGTTGGGCGTCAGTAAGGTGGCGCCGGCGTAGCGCGCGTAGTCTTCGCCTTTGGGGTCGACCAGCACCGGTTTGCCGGCGGCGCGCGCCAGATTCAGCATCTCGGCGATATGTGCGAGGCCGCCTTTACCGTAATCGGACAGAATAACGACGTCGCAGTCGCGGATGCGATGGCCGAATTCGAGTAGCTTGGCGCCCAGCACCTCATGGTCGGGCGAACTTTCGAAATCGATGCGCAGCAACTGCTGTTGCCGTCCGATGACGCGTTGTTTGACGGTGGTGTCGAGTTGCGGGTCGATATGCAGGCTGGCGTCGATGTCGCAGGCGGCCATCAGGCGCGCAAGCGTCTGTCCGGCCTCGTCTTGACCGACGACCGACAGCAGGCAGACCTTCGCCCCGAGCGCGGCGCAGTTGCGTGCGACGTTGGCCGCGCCGCCGGGACGTTCTTCGGTGCGCTCGATTTTGACGATAGGCACCGGCGCTTCGGGCGAAATACGGGCGACA
>DATETD010000392.1:0-11037 GCA_035283885.1 Rhodocyclaceae bacterium | reverse complement strand
GTCTTCGATGCGCACGCCGATATTCCAGTATTCTTGCGGCACGTCGTCGGCGGCGCGAATATAACAGCCCGGCTCTATGGTCAAAACATGGCCCGCCTCCAGCGGAACCCAGGCTTCGCCGTGCTTGTATTCGCCGGCGTCATGCACATCCATGCCGAGCCAATGGCTGGTGCGGTGCATGTAGAAGCGCTTGTAGCTTTCGTTTTGCAAGACTTCGTCCAGCGACCCCGGCAGCAATTTAAGATCGATCAGCCCTTGCGCCAGCACGCGCAGCGCCGCTTCGTGCGGCTCGTTAAAGCCCGCACCGGGGCGCACGGCGGCGATCGCGGCGTCCTGCATGGCGAGCACTAAATCATAAATCGTCGCTTGCGCACTACTGAAGCGTCCGTTCGCCGGAAAGCAGCGCGTGATATCGGCGGCATAGCTATCGAATTCGCCGCCCGCATCGATCAGCACCAAGTCGCCATCGTTCAACGGCTGATTGTTGGCGACATAATGCAGCACGCAGGCATTGGCGCCGCCCGCGACGATAGATGGATACGCGGGAGAGGCGCAGCCTTGGCGCTGGAATTCATGCAGCAATTCGGCTTCGAGTTGATATTCGAACTGTCCGGGACGCGCGAACGCCATCGCGCGCCTATGGGCGGCGGCGCTGATCCGCGCCGCTTCGCGCATCCGCTCCAGCTCCGCCGCATCTTTGGTCATACGCAGCGCATCGAGTTCGACGCGCACGTCGCGCCACACGCTGGGCGCGCGTTTGCCTTGCCGGGTTTGGCCGCGCAAGACATTCATCGCCACAATCAAGCGCGAATCCCAGCCGGGATCGTGTCCCAGCGAGAACCACAGTGCGGCATGATTGGCGCAGAGTTCGATCAACTTGGTATCGAGTTCGGCCAGCGGATAGGCTTGATCGAAGCCGAACACGGCGCGCGCGCCTTCGGGGCCATGGCGGAAACCGTCCCAGATTTCGCGTTCGAGATTCTTCTCGCGGCAAAACAGTATCGTTTGCGTCGCGCCGTCCGCCGCGACGGCCATGACCAGCGCCGCCTCGGGTTCGTTGAAGCCGGTCAGCCAGTAAAAATAACTGTCGGGGCGATAGGGGTAGTGCGTGTCGCGGTTGCGCGTCTGTTCCGGCGCGGTCGGAATCACCGCTACGCCGCCGCCGTGTGGCCGCATGCGTTGCGCCAATTGCGCGCGCCGCGCTGCAAAGTCGATTGGGATCATCGGTTTACCTGCCGTTGCGTAAAAAGGTTTCGAGTTCGGCCAGGCGCTGCGGTGTGCCGACATCCATCCACGGCCCGGTATAGCATTCGCCGCTTACATAGTCGGTGCGCATCGCGTCGCGCAATAGGGGCGCCAGCCGTTGGGTTTTGCCGCGCGGAACTCCGGCAAACACGGCGGGGCGATACACGGCGATACCGGCGAAGGTTACGCTTTGCGCACCATCCACGCCATCCACCCCTTCCGTCCCGTCAGCGCCGACTTTTCCATGCTGTAAATAAAAGTCGCCATCGGGATGATGCGGTGGATTGGCGATCAACAACAGATGCGCCGCCGCCCTTTCGCTCAAGGCGTGGCGCGCCAGAGCGATATCCCACTCGCAATACACGTCGGCGCTCAACACCAGAAACGGCGCGTCGCCGAGCAGCGGCAAGGCCTGAGCGATACCGCCCGCCGTATCGAGCGCGCCGGGCGGTTCGGGCGAATAGCGTATCCTCAGCCCCCAGGCCGCGCCGTCTTGCAAAGCCGCTTCGATCCGTTCGCCCAAATACGCATGGTTGATTACCACTTCGCGAAAC
The DNA here is from genome assembly GCA_035283885.1 of Rhodocyclaceae bacterium. GTDB lineage: Bacteria > Pseudomonadota > Gammaproteobacteria > Burkholderiales > Rhodocyclaceae > DATETD01. Next base: position 9,238 of record DATETD010000392.1, on the reverse strand, counting down.
CCAGCTGCCGCGAGCCGTTCGAGATGCCATACAATCAATGGCTTACCGGCGACCGACAGCAAGGGCTTGGGGCAATGGTCGGTCAAAGGCCGCATCCGCTCGCCACGCCCGGCGGCGAGTATCATCGCTTTCATCGCGCCGCCCTCCTGAATCGGAATCGAATAAAAATTCGTTTCGCCGCGTTCGACAACCCGCTATCGTTCATTTCAATACCTCCCAATGACCGCCTTTTTGCGGCCCGACATGCCGCAGCCGCCCCTCTTTCACCAATTTCGAACTGGCGAGTTCGACGGCGCGCAGCGACTTGCCGATAGCGACGGCGATTTCGGCTAGCGTCGTCGAGGGGTTGTCCGCCAAGAGTCGAAGAATTTCGACCGAAGTTTTGACCGAAGTTTTGACCGAAGTTTTTGCGATTCGCCCCGCCGCTTCGATTTCCGCTACGTTGCTCGTCGCCGATAGATGTTGCGGGTTGGCTTGAAACGTTAGCATCAATCCGGACATTCCGTTATCGTATATCGGCGGCTCGATGCCGTGCTTTTTGCATTCGCGGTCGATTTTCTCTATGCCACGTCCCCACGATTCGACATAGCCGGTACGAAAGAAAGCATTCGCAATCAGGGGATTATGCGGGTCCGACGGATGCTTGCCTTTCAACCGATCCAAAGTCCAATCCGTCGGCAGTCGCCCAGGGTTCCAGAGAACGATTTTATCCTCATAAACGCTAATCTGTATCGGCACGCCGCTGCTGTAGTCTTTGTGCACTACCGCATTGAGCGCCGCCTCGCGCAACGCCAAGTAAGGAAACAGGAATCGCTCCACTCGCTGAATGCCTTCGTAGCCGATATACGCTTTCAGATATTTGGAAAATAGGATTTCCAGCAGCTTTTCAACCTGTTCGAAAAGGTTTCCATGAATCTCGTCTTGATATCGCAGCTCGTCGTCCGTCACGAAGAAGCCGATTTTTATATACGCTCCGCCGACGAATTTTTCCGGTTGATCATAGAACAGCAGCGTTGCGGCGCGCTTGAGATATGACCCTTCCTTGAGCTGCAAATTTTCGAGCAGCGCATCGCCATCGTCGTGCAGCACCGCCTCGCCCATACGACCGCTCTTGGCCGACTTGGTTTTGAACAGCGTGAAAGCCGAGGCGCTGCAATCGCGCGTATGGAAGCCTGGCATCGGCATGCCTTCCCAGCGCCGCCCTTGCTTTTGCAACAAAAATTTGTCCAGCGCCGCGCCCGTCAATTCCTGTTTAGTGCTGCCGCTGCGGTAATGGTATTCGCCCTTATAGCTGATCGGACTCGGATAAGGCTCCACGACGATTTCCAGCCATTCTTTACCGTTATGACTATGCAAGTTAATCGGCACGACCATCCCCAGAATGTCTCGCACCTTATTGGGGATATCTTCCAGCAATCTCGCCGCATTGGCGACGCCCGTCACCTCGCCTTTGTCGTTTTTACCGATCGCCAGCACGCCGCCTTGCGCGTTGGCGAAGCCGCAAATCCACTTCAAGTATTCGTCGCGCCAAGTTTGTTTCCATTCGACATTCTGGCTTTCTTTCATAATCGGATCAGAAGGTATACCCCACTTCCGCCTGGCGTTCCTCGCAGCGATCCAACAAACGCAGGATAGGCTTGAGTTCGATATAGCGTTCGGCGGACTGGCGCAGATAGCGCGCGACCCGCGGCATATCCTGCAAATAGCCCGACTTGCCGTCGCGATGGTACAGCCGCGCGAAAATGCCGAGCACCTTGATGTGGCGCTGCACGCCCATCCATTCGTAATCGCGATGGAATTCGGCGAAGTTCTCATGCACCGGCAAACCGGCGGCGCGCGCCTTTTGCCAGTAACGGATCAGCCAATCGAGCACCTGCTCTTCGTCCCAGGCGATATAGGCGTCCTTGAACAGCGATACCAGATCGTAGCTGATCGGCCCATACACCGCGTCTTGAAAATCGACGATGCCGGGGTTGCCGCCCGCGGACAGCATCAAATTGCGCGAGTGATAGTCGCGATGGACGAAGACGCGCGGCTCGGCCAGATTGATCGCCAGGATGCGCTCGAACACGGTTTCGAGCCGCTCGCGCTAGGCGGCGGTCAATTCCAGCCGATGATGATGTCCCAAGAACCACTCGGGTAACAGGTCGAGTTCGCGTCGCAGCAAGGCGCGGTCGTATTCGGGTAGCTCGCCCGGACGGCTGGCCAATTGAATCGCGATTAAGGCGTCGGTTGCGTCCGAGTAGAGTTGGCTCGCGCTATCGGTATCGGCGTTCAAGGCCGACAGATACGTCGTCTGCCCAAGGTCGGAGAGCAGCAAAAAACCACGCTCCAAATCGCTCGCCGGCACCGCCGGCACATGCGCGCCGGCGGCGGCGAATAAGGATTGGATCTTGAGCCAGGGGCGGCAATCCTCCTTATCCGGCGGCGCATCCATGATGACCGCCGTAGCGCCGTCCGCATATGTCGCACGGAAATAGCGGCGGAAACTGGCGTCCGCCGAAGCCGGTGTCAGCGTAAAAGCGCGCTGCGGCGACAGCGTTTCCAACCATTGGGTAATTTGCTGGGTACGTTCCATGATATTAGAGTAAGATGTTGCCGGTGTCGAATCGGCCCGAGTCCGTAATGCAAAATCGATGGCCCGAGCGCGAAAGTCCGGAAGTATACCGTAGCGCGTTGCAGCGCCATCCGCAACGCCGCGCCGGACTGTGGTAGCTTGCGAGAACGGCAGCAAGCGATTATCGGCCCTTCTTATGGAGCATCGCGTCCCATCATGGCAATACGATTCGGCATCGACCTCGGCGGCACTAAAATCGAAATCGTCGCATTGGACGATAGCGGCGAGGTCGTGTTGCGTAATCGCGTGGCGACGCCGCAAGGCGATTACATGGGCACGGTCATGGCGATCGTGGGCTTGGTCGAAGCGGCGGAACGAAAAGTCGGCGCTCGCGGGACGGTCGGCGTCGGCATTCCCGGCGCGGAATCGCGCGCCACCGGCCTGATCAAGAACGCCAATTCGACCTGCTTGATCGGTCAACCGCTCAAGCGCGATTTGCAGGCGCTGTTGCAGCGCGAAGTCAGACTGGCTAACGACGCCAACTGCTTCGCCTTGTCCGAGGCGACCGACGGCGCCGGGCACGATGCGCAGGTGGTCTTCGGCGCGATTCTCGGCACCGGCGTCGGCGGCGGAGTGGTGGTGGAAGGCCGAGTCTTGACCGGCGCCAACGCCATCGCCGGCGAATGGGGGCATACCCCGATGCCCGGCGAACCCGAGGCGGAACACCGTTTGCGTCCGTGCTACTGCGGACGGCATGGATGCATAGAAACCTATTTATCCGGCCCGGCTTGGGTCGCCGAGTATCGGCGCGACCATCCCGACGCCGATCCCGCCTTATCGGCGGAGGAGATCGTTTGCCGCGCGATGGAGGGTGAACTCGACTGCGATGCGCATTTGCAGCGTTACGAACGGCGTCTGGCGCGCGCTTTAGCGCAGATCGTCAATATTCTCGACCCGGAAATTATTGTTTTGGGCGGCGGCTTGTCGAATATCGAGCGTTTATACGCCGCCGTACCCGCGCAGTGGAATGCGTATATCTTTTCGGATAGAGTGGCGACGCGTTTGCTTAAACATCGCCATGGCGATTCGTCCGGCGTGCGCGGCGCGGCCTGGCTCTGGTCATAAACCGGCGATGGAATCGGTTTTTTCTTACGATAGTCTTGCGATAAACCTTATAAGCTGCTAAAACTACTCGACGCATGATGCGTCGTCGGTGCGTTGCGCGATTTCCTCCGATTCGATCGATAATCGTCGCGCGTTGCCGCACGATGCAAATATTATTTTGTTTTCAAACGCTTAACCGTTAAGAAAGGTCCACCCTATGACGAGAAAAGACAGAATGCGTTTGGCTTTATTGGGTTTTGGTCTGTTGGCTTTCGGCCAATTCGCCAATGCGCAACAGGCCCAGCCAGACATTATCGATCGATTGATGAAGGAGTTCAGCCCTTCGACCTTGAGCAAAGAAGCTCAACGTAAAGAGTTCGAATGGTTTCGCGAAGCCGCAAAACCGTTCAAAGGCAAAAAGATTATGGTGGTTTCGGAAACGATCGATACTCATCAGTATGAAACGGATGTGATCGCCAAATTATTCTCCGAATTGACCGGCATTCAATTGGTGCACGAACTCACCGGCGAAGACGATGTCGTCAAAAAGATCGAAACCCAGGTGCGCACCGGCTTGCATCTATACGACGCCTACATCAACGACAGCGACCTGATCGGCTGGCATTATCGCGCCGGCAAGGTCGTGAACCTCACCGACTTTATGGCTAAAGAGGGTAAGGCCGTTACGCTGCCGACGCTGGATGTCGACGATTTCATCGGCAAGAGCTTCACCACCGCGCCCGACGGCAAGCTGTATCAACTGCCCGACCAGCAATTCGCCAACCTGTACTGGTATCGTAAAGACTGGTTCGACCGCCCCGACTTTCAAAAGAAATTCAAAGACATTTACGGCTACAAGCTGGATGTGCCGGTGAATTGGTCGGCGTATGAGGATATCGCCGAGTTCTTCACTAAACATATCAAGGAAATCGACGGCAAAAAAGTCTTTGGTCATATGGACTACGGTCGCAAAGATCCCTCGCTGGGCTGGCGTTTTTCCGATGCATGGCTGTCGATGGCCGGAAACGGCGACAAAGGGCTGCCCAACGGCAAGCCGGTGGACGAGTGGGGGATTCGCGTCGAAGGCTGCTCGCCGGTCGGCGCCTCGGTGGAGCGCGGCGGCGATATGAACGGCCCGGCGGCGGTCTATTCGGTGAACAAGTTCATCGAATGGCTCGATAAATACGCCCCGCCCGACGCCAAGCAAATGGATTTCGGTCAAGCGGGACCGATGCCGGGCCAGGGCAATATCGCGCAGCAGATTTTCTGGTACACCGCCTTCACCGCATCGCTGACCAAGCCGAATTCGCCGGTCACCAATGCAGACGGCACGCCGAAATGGCGTATGGCGCCTTCGCCCCACGGTACTTACTGGAGAGCCGGCAACAAGCTGGGTTATCAGGATGCCGGTTCTTGGACCCTGGTCAAGGGAACGCCGCCCGAGAACATGAAGGCTGCATGGCTATACGCGCAGTTCGCCGTATCCAAAGCGGTTTCGCTGAAGAAGACGCTGGTCGGCCTCACGCCGATTCGCGAGTCGGACATCAAGTCCAAGGCGATGACCGATGCGGCGCCCAAACTCGGCGGCTTGGTCGAGTTCTATCGCAGTCCGGCGCGCAAACTATGGACTCCGACCGGAACCAATGTGCCCGACTACGCCAATATGGCTCCGCTATGGTGGCAGAATGTCGGCGCAGCGATTCGCGGCGAAGTTCCGGTGCAGACCGCGATGAACAACATGGCCGAGCAAGCCGACAATATCATGGGGCAGCTTGAGAAAAAGGGCATGACGAAATGCGCGCCGAAACTCAACAAAAAGCAAGCCCCCGAGTTCTGGTACGCCAAAGGCGCCGCGCCTTATCCCAAATTAGCCAATGAAAAACCCAAAGGAGAGACACAAAGCTATGAAGAAATTATTAAGCATTCTTGGTAGTCTGTTCGTTGGCGTCAGCCTCACGGCGCATGCCCAACAGAAGACCTATACCCTGGAATTTACCGATAATCCTCCGTTCACTCTGACCGAAAACGGCCAGAACAAGGGGGTTGCGATCAGCGCCGTCAGTAAATTGTTCGAGAAAGCGGGCATCAAGTATCAGTATCGCAATGTGCCGTTGGCGCGCGCGATGGCGGATGCGAAGTCGCAGGAAAATACCTGCGTTTTCCCGGTGCAACGCTCCCAGGATATGGAAGCCGAGTATCAATGGGTCGGTCCGATTTTCATTACCAGTTCCGGGCTATTTATGCGCCAGGACGCCACGGCGCAGTTTTTAACGCTGGGCGACGCCAAGAAAATGAAGATCGGCGCATTGCGCGGCAGCGGCGATGCGGAATATCTGAAGCGGCACGGCTTTAGCGTCGAAGAAGCGAACACCCAAGATCAGAACGTCGAGAAACTGGCGACTAAACGCTTCGACATTTGGGCAACCGACGAACTTTCCGCCAAGTACTTCATCGAGAAGTCGGGTACTAAGGAAAAAATGCCCAAAGACGTGTTCACTTTCAGAAGAACGCTGAGTTCGCTGGCGTGCAACGTGAAAGTGCCCAAAGCGGATGTCGCCAAACTTCAGGAAATCCTCGATGGTATGCTCAAGGATGGCACCATTCAGAAGTTGACCACCGCAGCGCCCTAAGCGCCGTCGTTCTTCGCCTCCCGCCTCCCCCGATTCTTCGGCTTCGGGGGAGGCTTTTTTTCGCTAAGCGCATGTCGGCAAAAGGTTTTCTTTCTTATCCACAAAACCTGTGGATAACTTTGTGTACAAACGAGTGGGCAGCGATGGAAATCGTCGCCGATACAGTCGCTTAGCGTGCGCGGCACATTCTTGTGCAAATAAGTAAGATATTGTTTTTATTGAAAATTTCAATGCGATAAGCTGAGAATCCAGGCGCTGTCGAATCGATCTCGTCGCACTCCGACGAAAAACGGCCTTGTGTATAAGTCAACCCGAAATAGCCGGTTTTTTGCCGGCAAACCTAGGTCATCGACTGCGCCGGAAACTGCGCTATCGCCTAATCGCCGGATAGCGTCCGTAACGCGTCCAAGGCATACTCGGCCATCGCCGCCACCACCGGCGGGGCTTCGCCCACGGGCGCTACGAGCGCAATCGTTAGGCCGGGATGACGATCCATGGCCTGCGCCGCCATCTGCGGTAGATCGCGCTGTAAATGGCGACCGCTGGCCATAAACATCGGAATCACCACGATTTCTGCGACGCCACGGTCGACCAGGCTGCCGACTGCCTCGTCGAACGTCGGACGCATCAACTCAAGAAATCCCAGCTCGACCGGCGTCTGCGCGCAGCGACGGCGAATCGCCTCGCGCAACGCTTCGGCAGGCCGCGCCCAGTCCGGATTGCGCGCGCCATGTCCGAACAATAAAATGCCTTGCATGATTTATTCCTTTCGGCAAAATCGGGGAGGGGAAGTTCGCCGATAAGCCGGGTTTTGTCGTGGACAGTCATTCCTCTGCGACCGCCGTTACCGACGGCCTGTAGCAGCCTACCCGGAAGCGACGCGAGCCACGTCATAGCTTCCCTATTTGGCCTTGCCCCGGATGGGGTTTGCCGCGCCATGCCTGTTACCAGCCATGCGGTGGGCTCTTACCCCGCCATTTCACCCTTACCTGTACTCGGCAAGCCGAGCCATCGGCGGTATCTTTCTGTTGCACTTTCCGTCACTTCGCAATGCCCGGTCGTTAACCGGCATCCTGCTCTATGGGGCCCGGACTTTCCTCCAGACGCTTAGGCATTTGCATGCGGCGTCCAGCGACTGTCTAGCGAACTTCCTACGGCGATTCTACTCGCGAAACTCGAGCGCCGTCCCGATATATGCGTCCAGCGATGCTTGCGCCGCATACGGCGCCAAAACCTTGTCGACCTGCGCACGCGTAGGTCGCGGTTGCGCGAGCGCAGCGCGCAGCGCCGCCGCGAGCGCCGCGGCATCGCCGCAAGGCGCGAGATGGCGCGCCAGTTCCCCGCGCAGAATTTCGCGCGGCCCCGAGGGGCAGTCGGTGCTGACTACGCGTGTGCCGCAGACCAAGGCTTCGATCAATACGTTCGGCAGGCCTTCGTGGTCCGAACATAGCACCAGCAATTCCGCGCCCGCAAGCCAGGGATAGGGGTTGGCCTGAAAGTCGGCGATGACGAGACGGTCGCCGAGTCCATACTGCACGACTAAATCCTGCAAACCGGGCTCCGGCGGCGCCAGCAGCACCAGCGGCAGATTTACACCGCTGATTTTGTAAGCCTCGAACAGTAAATCGTGGCGTTTCTGCGCGGCGTAGCGACCGATATGAATCAGATACGGTGGTTGCGGACGGCTCGGACAGGCTTGCGCGGCATCGTCGCGAATCTGCGCGAAATCGAAAGGATTGGGAATCGTCCGTATGCGCTGCATCGCCACGCCGAAATTCTTCTGCATATCCGCGGCGACGCCTTGCGATACGGCGATCAAGGGGCGCGCGCCATACAGGCGGCGATAACGTTCGGCGCGGCGTGCGGCTTTCTGCGGCGACAGCCGCGCCAATTCCTGCGACAAAGTATTGGCGATGCGGCAAACATGCCGTGGCGCAGCGGCGAGTTGCGCGACCTCGTCGGCGAACGGCAAGGTGGATACCAGCAAATCGGGGGGCGGCGCCGTTTTCAGCCAACGATGTAATCGCCATGCCAGCGCACGCTTGCCGAGCCAGCCCTTGCTCGCCGCGCCGGCTTGCAAAACGTGCAAATGACATCCCAGCGGCGGCGGATACGGGCCGGTGGCCTCGCAGACGACGAAATCGACGCGATGCCCGAGTTGCGCTAAGCCGCTGCCGATTTTCGCCAAAGCCTTTTCCGCACCGCCGCCGGCCAGATTGGTGGTGAATAATACGAAATTCATGCGCCCAGCGCCCGACGCACCGCTTGCCATACGCGTTCGACCGTAATTTCCGCCATCGGCGCTTCGGGCGTACACGTCGGCCCCGCGCGCGGATGATCGATCGCATACAAGCATGGATGTTCCAGCGGCGCGATCAATTCGCTGCGCGAATAGCCGTGATACAGCGCAATCAAGGGGATATCGAAGGTGCTCATCAAATGCGTCGGGCCGGTATCGACGCCGATATACGCATCGAGGCCGCTCATCAACGCCGCCGTTTGGCGCAAACTCAATTGCCCGGCATACAAAGTCGCCGCGCCGCCTAAATTCGCCATCATCGCGGCGGTCTTATCCTTTTCCTCGCTGCCGCCGAAAATCAGGAAATGCGCCTGCGGCCACTGCGCGCGAATCTGCGCGCATAGCTCGATGAAATGCGCCACCGGCCAGTCGCGATACGCCTTGGTCGGGAAACTCGCCACCTGCAAGCCGATCAGCGGGCCGACGTCGAGGGGAATATCCTGGCGCAAACGCTGCTGCGCCCATGCCGCCTCGGCGTCCGTCATGCAATACGATAAGCGTAAACCCGCGTGCGGCGTATCGAGCGCGTCGGTCAGCGCCAGATTCAAATGCACCGCATGCGCGCTCTGAAACGGCGGCGTGTCGACCGCCCGATACAGGCGCGCGTTCAAGCGCGGATCGCGCTGCCGATGCGCCACCACATGACGC
>DATETD010000391.1:0-2357 GCA_035283885.1 Rhodocyclaceae bacterium | reverse complement strand
GGTTTGAAACCCCGCCCTTTAGGGCGGCGGGAGCTAACCCCGGCCTGAAGGCCGGGGTTTCGGCGACCGTTTTGGGAGGGGATGCAAACCCCTTCCAAAACGTGTTTGATCGACAGGCCTAAAGGCCTGTCGCTAATTTTTCGGCTCGGTATCCGCTTTAGCCGCCGCAACGAACGTAAAGGAATCGTCAGCATGCGAAAAAAGTTTTCGATCGTCAGGTATATCCAAAAAATGGGCGAGAACCTGCCGCGCATGGTCGGGGAAATTCCGCGCATGGTCGAAGGGATTCCGCGTAGCGTCATCGACGAATCGACGGCCATGGTCGATGCGCTCGTTGCGCGTCGCGAACGCACCGCCATCGATAATCCGGCGAACGTCGAAGCGCAGCCCTTGGTCACGGTCGCCGACCTGTTGATCGCCTATCTCAACGATCTCGGCATCGAGTACGTATTTGGCATTCCCGGCGGCGCGGTCGAACCGCTGTACGACGCCTTGGCGCGCAGCGAGCGCAACGGCGGCATACGCCATGTGCTGGCGCGCCACGAATCCGGCGCCGCGTATATGGCCGACGGCTATACGCGCGAATGCGGCAAGCTCGGCGTCTGCTGCACCACCTCCGGCCCCGGCGCCACCAATCTGATTACCGCCGCCGCCTGCGCCTTTGAAAACAATATCCCGATGCTGATCATTACCGGGCAACCCGCCTTGCCCGCTTTCGGCAAAAGCCCGTTACAGGAATCGAGCGATACCGGCGTCAATACCCTCGGCATGCTCAACTTCGTCACGCGCTTCAACACCTTGGTCTCGCATCCCAAGCAGATCGAAGCCAAATTGATCTCCGCGCTCACGCGCGCCTTCCGTGCGCCGCGCGGGCCGGTGCATCTGTCGATCCCGGTCGATATCTTGCGCAGCCCCAGTCCGGTGACCAAGCCGTCGTTCGACGTACTGGCCTTGCTCGCGCCCTCGTCGATGGCCGATCACGACGGCATCGAACTGCTGCGGCAAATGCTCAAGGACGCGAACAAAGTCGTATTGCTGGTCGGCGGCTGGTGTGGCGAAGCGATCGGCGCGATCCTGCAATTCGCCGCCTTGACCGGCGCCTCGATCGTCACCACGCCCGACGGCAAAGGCTTGGTCAGCCCTTACCACCCCTTGTTTCGCGGCGTATTCGGCTTTGGCGGCCACGAAACGGCGGAAGCGGCCTTACGCGATCCCGAAGTGGATTTGATCCTCGCCGTCGGCGCCGGCATGGGCGAATGGAATAGCGGCGGCTGGAGCGAAAGTCTGCTCAATGAGCGCTTGGTGCATATCGACGAAAACCAGGACAACTTCGCGCGCACGCCGATGGCGTGTTTTCATGTCGGCGGCCGTATTCTGGCGATCTTCAGTCGCCTGGTCGAACTGCTCAACGAAGAGCGCAAGGCCGATAACGCCGAATACGATCGGCAGCGCGCCTCGCGCGAAGTCAATAACATCAATTGGAACCCGAACGCGATGCTGGCCGAGCCCGATAAATTCGACAGCGACGCCACGCCGATCAAACCGCAACGGCTGATGAAAGAACTCGCGCGCGTGTTTCCACCGACCACGCGCTTCCTTGCCGACACCGGCAATAGCGTCTCGTGGTCGGTGCATTATCTGCACCCGACCATCGATAGGCGCGTCGGCGAGCGTCGCATGGGCGGCGGCGGACGCAAACCGCTGATGGGGCGACGCGGCACCGATAGCGGCTGGCTGCGCGTCACCATGGATTTTGCGGCGATGGGCTGGGCGATCGGCGCAGCGGTCGGCACGGCGATGGCGAACCCGAACGCGCCCGTGGTGTGCATCGTCGGCGACGGCAGCCTGCTAATGAACGGTCAAGAACTCTCGGTGGCGGTGGCCGAACGCTTGAGCATCGTCTTCGTGGTGCTCAACGACCAAGCGCTCGGCATGGTCAAGCATGGACAGCGGCTGGCGAAGGCCGAACAGATCGGCGTCTTTATGCCGCCGACCGATTTCGCCGCGATGGCGCGCGCGATGGGCGCGATCGCCTACAACATCCGCTCGCCCGAAGAACTGATGGCGCTGGATTTCAATGCGATGTGCGGACGCAAGGGGCCGACCTTGCTCGATGTGAATATCGATCCCGACGAAGTGCCGCCGATGAAGGTGCGGATGCGTGTGTTAACGGAGACGAAATAAATCATGGATAGATTGAAGGGGAAGATTGCGCTGATTACCGGCGGAACCAGTGGAATCGGCTTGGCGACCGCCAAGCTGTTTCGCGACGAGGGCGCGCGCTTGGCGGTAACCGGGCGCGATCCTCAACGCTTGCAGTCGGTACAACACGCCTTGGGCGAGGAGGTATTGGCGGT
>DATETD010000390.1:0-2956 GCA_035283885.1 Rhodocyclaceae bacterium | reverse complement strand
CTCTTGAACATGCGCATCGGATAACCGGTCGGCGAGATGTTATTGACCTCGACATCGGCTTCCTGCGATTTGAGATATTCCTGTTGCACCTTGGGCGGTAAGCCGCATTCGCGGGCGATCGTGAAGCGCGTGGCGACTTGCACCGCGGACGCGCCGTTTTCCATAAACGCCACCGCATCGGCGCCCGTGAAGATGCCCCCCGCGGGAATCAGGGGGATAGCGAGTTGCTCGGCGCTCATCCAGGCGCGAATTTCGTTCATGATGGTCGCCAAATCGTATTGCGCCCAATCCATACCGAAGCCGAGGTGACCGCCCGCGAGCGGACCTTCGACCACGATGTAGTCGGGCAACCGTCGGGTGCGTGCAATTTTCTTGAGAAAAATTTGCAATGCGCGCAGCGAGGAGACGATGATGCCGAGTTGAGCGTGCCGGAAGCGCGGATGATCTTCGATCAGCGCGAACGAACCTAAATGCAGTCCTGCGGCGAGCGTGACGCCGTCGATGCCGGCGTCGAGCGCCGCTTTGAGGCGCACGCGCAAGGTGTCCTTGGGTGAGTTCATCGTCAGCTTTTCCATGCAGTTGATGAAAATCAGGCCGTCGCCGCGCTTGGCTTCCATGGTGCGACCGACATGCAGGGCCGTGGCTTCGGCCAGTAAACCCAGATCGAACTGCACCACCGACTTATCGGTGTTGGCGACGTTGAATTTGTATTGTTTGAGTTTGTTCTTGACGAACTTGGTGTCGAAACGGCGATCCGCCACCGTCGGGACCATCGCATCGGAGATGTGACCGATGCCGCCGAGGCGCGCGGCTTCGAGCGCGAGCGCGGCCGTGGAGATATCGACTCCCATGCCGCCGATCATGATGGGAACCAACTCGTGAGCGCCCAGTTTCAGGCGGAAATCGTCCAGGCGTTTCATGCGACACACTCCGTTTCCGGCAGGTTGAAGGATTAAGTCAGCAGTTGGATCAGGGCTTGACCGTAGCGTTCCATTTTCGACTGGCCGATGCCCGGAACATTCAATAATTCCGCCAGCGAGGTGGGGCGACGCGCGGCGAGTTCGTGCAAGGTGCGATCATGCATGATAACGAAGGCCGGTACGTTCTGCGCGCGCGCTTCCTCGGCGCGCCAGGCGCGCAAGCGGTCGAACAAGGGGGCATCGGCGGGATTGACCGGCGTATCGAGCCGTCGCGTCAGCGCCGACTTTTCGCGGCTGGATTTGCGTACGGTTTGTCGACGCAACGGAAAGCGGGCCTCGCCCTTAAGCACGGCGCGCGCCGTCTCCGCGACTTTCAGTGCGCCGAAGGCTTGCAAGTCGGCGTGCAGCAGCCCGGCGGCAAGCAGTTGCCGAAACACCGAGCGCCAGCCTTGGTCGTCGAAATCGTCCTTGCCGACGCCGAAGGTCGGCAAGCCGTCATGGCCGAGCTGGCGGATTTTCTCGTTCGTCTTGCCGCGCAAAATGTCGATTAAATGCACGGTGCCAAAGCGTTGGCCGGTGCGCAAGGCCGCCGACAGCGCTTTTTGCGCCGCAATCGTGCCGTCGATCAGTTGCGGTGGATTGAGGCAGATATCGCAATTGCCGCAGGCCTCGGCCTTTTCGCCGAAATAATTGAGCAGAACCACGCGACGGCAGCCTGGGGCTTCGCACCAAGCCAGCAAGGCGTCGAGCTTGCCGCGTTCGATGCGTTTTTGTTCTTCGCCGGCCGCCGATTCGTCGATGCGGCTGCGGTGGATAATCACGTCGTTGATGCCGTAGGTCATCCAGGCTTCTGCCGGCTCGCCATCGCGTCCGGCGCGACCGGTTTCCTGATAATAGGCTTCCAGGCTTTTAGGCAGATCGAGATGGGCGACGAAGCGCACGTCGGGCTTATCGATGCCCATGCCGAAGGCGATGGTCGCCACCATGACGATGCCGTCTTCGCGCAGAAAGCGCTGTTGATTCTGTTGGCGCACGCGTGCGTCCAGGCCCGCATGGTAGGGCAGCGCGGTCAAGCCGCGGCCTGCAAGCCATTCGGCGGTTTCGTCGACTTTCTTGCGCGACAGGCAATAGACGATGCCGGCGGCGCCGTAATGCGCGCTGAGAAATTCCAGCAATTGTTGGCGCGGATTGTTGCGTTCGACCACGGTATAGCGAATATTCGGGCGGTCGAAGCTGGAAACGAAGATTTGCGCCGCTTCGAGCCCGAGCCGCTGGGCGATCTCTTCGCGTGTCATCGCGTCGGCGGTGGCGGTGAGCGCGATGCGCGGCACCTGCGGATAGCGTTCGTGCAGTTGCGAGAGTTGGATGTATTCGGGACGGAAATCGTGTCCCCATTGCGAAACGCAATGCGCTTCGTCGATCGCGAATAGAGCCACGCGACGGTCGGCGACCAATTGATCGAGTACGCCGAGAAAGCGTTCGGTCAGCAGCCGTTCGGGCGCAACGTAAATTAAATCGAGCTGCCCCTGTCGTAGTTGTTGTTCGATCTGGCTCGCTTGCTGCCAATCTTGCGACGAATTCAAATACGCGGCGCGCACGCCGAGTTGCAGCAAGGCGTCGACTTGATCCTGCATCAACGCGATCAAGGGCGAGACCACCACGCCGACGCCGGGGCGCAGCAGCGCGGGAATCTGATAACACACGGATTTGCCGCCGCCGGTCGGCATCAGCACCAACGCATCGCCGCCATCGACGATGCGCTCGATGATTTCGGCTTGTTGACCGCGAAACGAGGTATAGCCGAAAACGCGATGCAGAGTGTCGAGAGCGGAGGTCATGGAACCGGCCAGCTTAAATGAAAAACGACCGCCGGGCGCGCCGGAGGTCGTCGATGCGGATTCGTGCGATTGCTGCGAATCGATTACTCGCCGAGCGAGTTGCGCACTTTGGCCTCCATGGTCTTGGCCAGTTCGGTCAGGCGGTCGAACAGTTGTTTCATCGCGTCGCCCGAGGGGTAGCCGATACGCTCCAGGGTT
>DATETD010000389.1:0-5848 GCA_035283885.1 Rhodocyclaceae bacterium | reverse complement strand
TTTGGGACTTCCGTTGAAAGCCGCTCCTGTAGCTTGGGCTGGTAAGCCCAACATCGTCGCCGATGTTGCCACCCATGTTGCCGCCGATGTTGGGCTTCCTGCGTCAGCCCAACCTACTCGGTATGCGGCGCGTTGGCCTTGCGTGGTTTCGGTTTCGCTGTTGCTGGGGTTGTCCGCAAATGCTTGGGCTGCGCCGCCCGATGCCGGTTCGCTGTTGCGCGAGGAACTGCGCCGCGAGCAAGCGCCTGCGCCCATCATGCCGCCCAAGTCCGACTCCGGCGATAGAGGCGCATCGGCGACGGATAGCGGGGCGAAGATGGCGATTGTGTCGTTTCGTGTGGTGGGCTTAAGCGCCGTGCCGGACAACGAGGCGCAGGCGTTTTTGGCAAGCTACGCCGGGCAGTCGTACAGCCTGGAGGGCTTGCATCGCGTCGCCGAGAAGTTCGAGCAATGGTTGCGCAGCCGTGGTCTGTTCGCGGCGCGCGCCTATGTGCCGCCGCAGGATATCCAGCAAGGCGTAGTCGAAATCCGCGTGCTGGAAGGCAAAGTCGAAGGGATCGATATCAAGCGTGCGCCGGAATCGCGCTTGCCCGAAGAAAGCTTTCGCGCCATCGTGTCCGGCGCATTGCCGCCGGGCGCGGCGCTGGAGCAGGCGCGGCTGGAGCGTGGGCTGTTGTTGCTGAACGATCTACCGGCGACCAGCGCGCGCGCCGTCTTGGTGCCCGGTAAAGAATTAGGCGGTTCGCGCATCGTTGTCGAGGCGGCGCAAGGGCCGGTGCTCGCCAGTACGTTGGAATTGGATAACACCAGTACGCGCTTTACCGGTTCGTGGCGCTTGGGCGCGGCGGTATCGGTAAGCGATGCGTATGGCTTAGGCGATCAGTGGAGCTTGCGTTCTTCGATCAGCGAGGGCAGTTCTTTCGTGCGCGCCGGGTACACGTTGCCTCTGGGCTACGATGGCTGGAAGGCGGGCGTGGCCTTGATCCAGTCGCGCTATAAGCTGTGCTGCGAGACGACGGTGACGGCGTTGAATGCGAGCGGCGAAGCCTCGGCGCTGGCGGCGTTTGTCAGCTATCCGCTGATACGCACACGCTTGCATAATCTAGCGGTCTCGGCGAATTGGGCCAACCGCGATTTTGTCAATCGTTCGCTGGGGGCGACCCTGAGCGACAAGACGACCGAGACGCTGACGCTGGGTATTGCGGGCGATTGGAGCGATATGGCAGGTTTGACGGGACTCGGCGCATACAGCACCTATGGAGCGCAGTGGGTGTCGGGGCGCTTGGGGCTTGGCGGATGGGCGGCGGATAAGTTGCAAGATGCCGTGACGGCGCAATCCGATGGGCGCTTCGATAAGTGGGTCGCTCAGGCGTCGCATCTGCTGCGCCTGTCGAATACGTCGGCGCTGTACGCGGGGCTGTCGGCGCAGTGGGCGGGTAAGAACCTCGATTCGTCGGAGAAATTCGTCCTCGGCGGGCCGCAGGGCGTGCGCGCGTATCCGACCGGTGAAGCCAGCGGCGACGCGGGCTGGTTGTTGAATGTCGAGTGGCGGCGCGAAATCGACCGGAACCTGCGCTTCGTCGCGTTCGTCGATCGGGGCGAAGTGCGTTTGCATCATGCGCCGTGGGCGAATTGGAATGCGGCGATGCCGACCGTCGAAAACCGTTATGCGCTGTCCGGCATCGGCGCGTCTTTGGTCTGGTCGCCGACGCTGGCGAGCCAATTGACGGCGACGGTGGCGCAACGTATCGGAAAAAATCCAGGTCGCGACGCCGCCGGGCGCGATTCGGACAGCCGCTCGCCGGGAGTACAGCTTTGGGTGCAGGGGAGCTTGATGTTTTGATGGTTCGCGGTGCGCCAAGGGATGGGGCGGCGGCGATCCGTCCCGCCAGCGCCGACTTTCGCTGCGCCGTATAAACAAAAACGGCTCAAACGCCCATCGAGCGTTTGAGCCGTGTCGGTCGGCAATAGCGCATCGGGCGTTGCGGCCCGACGACGCTAAGCGAAGTCGTTTACTCCTTCTCGCCTTCCGCAGGCGCCTCGGCATGGGCTTCGGCCTTATGCTTTTTCGCCTTGGGTTTGGCGGGAGCGTGGCTCTTCCAGGTCTTGCGCGCTTCTTTGGCGAGGTCGACCACCTTGGCGATGTCTTCGTCGCTATACACCCCCTTGGCGCCGGAAATCGCCGCGAGCTTCATGCCGTGCTTCAGGCCGAGCTTGTAGATTTCCTTGACCTTTTCCCATTCGGTGTCGCGGCCGATGGTGAACACTTCGAAGCGGCCTTCGAGCGCCAGGACGATGGTTTCGGCCATGCAGGCGAAGAATACGTTCTTCGGCAAACCGATGTTTTTCATCTTCACATCCGAGGGCAGTTCGATTTCGCCGGATTCGATCACCAGCACGTCGGGCCGCTTGGCGACTTCCGAGGCCGGCAGGTCGAGCGGACGCGCCACGTCGGTAATCACGCAGCCGGGCTTGACCTTCATGATGTCGAGAATCTTCTTGCCCGCACCGGAGGTCGTGGTGACGATCATGTCCATCTCGGACAATTGATCGTCATAGTCGACGGTGCAGGTCACCTTGGCGTCCGGCGTGTCTTCGAGGATCGAGGCTTTCAACTCTTCGAGTTTCTTCAGGTTGCGACCGGCCAGATAGACCTCTTCGAATGCCATGGCGAGCAGGCGCGCGCTGACCGAACCGATCGAGCCGGAGGCGCCGATCACCATCGTCTTGGCGGCGACCTTGCCTTCCTTATCGATCTTGACCAGGTTCATGCGCTGCATTGCGTCATGTGCGGCCCACAGTGCGCCCGAGGCCGAGTAGCTGTTGCCGGTGGTGATCGGGATATGCGCGCGTCGCGCCACGGTGACGCCGGCGTCGCCGACCACCTTGGTGAATGCGCCCAGGCCCATGATCTGCGCGCCCATCTTTTCCGCCATTTTGGCGGCGGCCAGCAGGCGTCGGTAGGTGAATTCGGGGCTGCGCGCCAGCATTTCCTTAGGCGTGCCGCCGACCGAGATCAGCCAGCCTTCGGCTTCGGCGCCGGTGGGCGAAATAATGTTGCTCACCGGGGTGTAGATGAAGGGCGGCATATGGGCCGCCATATGCTCGACCTGATCCATGACGAATTTGGGCGTGGCGCTGGGCACCGGGAAGGCTTTGGAGATATTGTCCTGACTCAGCGGATGCACGACGAATGCAAAGCGGCGGATATTGCGGAAATTGCCGGTGGGGTGGAGCAGGCGCGGCTTGATATGCAATTCTTGCAGAATTTCGTCGTAATGCTCGTCCGTCATTTCTTCGGGCGTAGTGTCGAGTGCGGCGAGTATCATCGCTTCGAGCGTATTGACGCCGACGACCTTGTCGAACAGCATCGGCGAGACGTCGATGACCAGATTGACCTTGCAGGCCTTGTAAAACTCCATCTGCTCGTCGTCGACGGCGGAGGTGATCAGCGTCTTGCCTTCGAGATTGTCGGGCGAGCCGAAGGTCTTGATTTCGGAGAACGTGCCGACGATGGTGTGGGCTTTGCTCATGCTCCGAGCAACATAGGCTTTCTTGAGGTTGACCAGCGAGGATTCGAGAATCCGGCCCGGCTTGCCGCGTAGCGCCATCAGGCTGCCGCGCGCATAGAGTTCGAGTTGTTCGAGCGAGGTGAGCATCGCCGGCGCGCCGACTTGCAGCACGGCGTCGGCGAACTTCAGATTGCGGGTGTAATCGGCCATGACCACGGCGAGGTCGTAGTTGCGCATGCCCGACAGAAACAGGGTGATGTTGTTGTTGAAGAAATGGCCGAGCTCTTTCTGCACGTAGCGAACGGCGCGGATTTGCAACAGGCGGCGCACCGTGGCGCCGGTGGTGACCGGAACGCGAGTCACCACGTTCATCAGTCGTGCGGTGTCTTTGTTGATGACGGTGCGCAAGCCGACGTGGCAGTGATCGACGACCGAGCCTAGGCCGATCGCATTGGCGTGCGCTTGGTGACGACGCATCAATTCCCATGCCTTGCCTACATCGTTGTTGGCGCCAAAGCGTTGCACTTTGAATTCCTGCCCGAGAAACTGGGTTTCGAATTCGAAGTTTTGCGATGACGAACCCATAGTGACGGTTACAACCTGTTTCATGATTACCCCCTCAAATTATAAAAAATGGATCCAAGCGATCGGTCGTCGCGGCGCGCACTAGCATTGGCGGCGGCGAAACCGTCAATGCCGTGCGCGTACCGCACCGATTACTTTGCTGCTTTTTTGCCGCCCTTCTTGGGCAGGGCTTTACGGATGATGTCTTCGCAGACCTCCGGCGACATGTAGCGCGGCACGGGGTAGCCGGTATGCGCTTCCCAGCAGGCCGCCTTGGCGAGCGCCGGAATATCCTGCTCGCGCAAGGCTTCGAGATGCTCGGGGATGCCCAGTTCGCGGTTCATCGCCTCGACCGAGGCCATGAATTTTTCCGCCAAGACTTCGTTGGATTCGCTTTCTTCGCCGAGACGCGCGCGCACCGCGAGCACCGCCAGCTTGTCGGTCACCGCCGCACCGTAGAAGCGCAGCACATAGGGCAGCATGATGGCGTTGGCCAGGCCATGCGGCGTATGGTATTTGCCGCCGAATTGGTGGGCGATCGCATGCACATAGCCGACGTTGGCGCGCGTAAACGCAAAGCCGGCATAGGTCGACGCCAACGCCATCTGCTCGCGCGCCGCGAGGTTCTTGCCGTCCTTGTAGGCGATCGGCAGATTTTCGTAAATCATGCTGACCGCCGACAGCGCCATGGCGTCGGAGTAGGGGGTATTCCAGTTGTTGCCGATATAGGCCTCGACGGCGTGCGTCAGCGCATCCATCCCGGTCGTCGACGTGACATGGGGCGGCAGGCCGGTCATCAGTTCCGGATCGAGCGCCGCCATTTTCGGCACGATACGGGTGTCGACGATCACCAGCTTCTTATGCGTTGCAGGATTCGAGACCACGGCGGCGACGGTGACTTCGGAGCCGGTGCCGGCGGTGGTCGGCACCGCGTAGATGGTGATCGGATTGCGGAAGCCGCGGAAATAGCCGGCCAGTTGGCTCGGGCTCTTGTTGTTGGCCACCGCCACGGCGATGGTTTTGGAAGCGTCCATCGACGAGCCGCCGCCGAAGGCGACGATGGCGTCGCAATGGTTCGCCTTGTAGAACTCGATCCCTTCTTCGATCAGCGGGATCGGCGCATCCGGGGTGATCTTGTCGAACACCGCAAATTCGCTGCCGCCTTCGGTCAGCGCCGTCGTCAAGGTGTTGAGCAGGCCGAGCTTGGAGATGATGCCGTCGGTGACGATCAGGATTTTCTTATGGCCGAAGCCCGCAATGGCGTGGCCGAGACGGGCGCTGGCGCCGGGGCCGACCAACAACGTGGGCTGTGGAATCGGCAGGAAACGGGTGATTTTTCCGGCGCCGCGCATCACGGCCGATAGCCCGACCGAGCGGGCGGTGTCGATAACATGTTTCGGTATCAAAGTATTCTTCCTTTTCAAGGTTGCGTGCAGGGTTGCGTTCAGGGTTGCGTTAAATGTTCCTACGATGCGAAGGATGCCCTCAAGTACCGATAATTGCAAGATAGTCGCGAAAATCTAGCGGTAAAAGAGGCGCTAAAAGAGGCTTCAGGGCGTCGATTTTTGCGCTAGCAGCGATCTACCGGGGGGGAATGAGGTCTTGCGCCGTCCCGCCAGCGCCGACTTTTGGTGCGCCGCCATCGCAGGAGCGTGCAGGAGTAGGGTACATTGACGGTTTTTCAGTCAACCGGATCGACTTATGCGACATATTCTTTCGACGCAGGCCGCAGCCTTGCCGCGCGACCTCAAGCCCCGGCCCGGCTGCGTTCA
>DATETD010000388.1:0-4137 GCA_035283885.1 Rhodocyclaceae bacterium | reverse complement strand
CCTATCCGACCGAACCTTTGCCGCCGGTAGCGAAGCCGCAGGCGCGCCCCGATACGACGCGCGAATTGCCGAAAACTCCCGCACTCGCCGCGCCGCCGCCCGCCAAAGCCGCGACGATAGCTCCCCCGTCAGCCGCACCACCGGCGGCGATCTTTGCGCCGCCGACGCCCATAGCCGCGCCGCGCTTGACGATGCAGGGCGAAGGGCGATTTTTTGCGCTGCAAATGGGCGTGTTCAGCAATATGGCCAATGCCGAGGATATGCGCGCTAAACTTGAGTTACATGGAATTCCCACGACAGTCGAAACCCGAATTCATGTGGGACCGTTTAAAACGCGCGCAGAAGCCGACGCGGCGAGGGTAAAATTGCGCGAACTGGGGTTGGATGGCGGTTTGTTGATTACAATGAGAAAATGAACAGGATAAGTCATGCAGATTGAAAGCCCGCGTTTCGGTACGCTTACGGTGGATCCCGAGCGCGTCATAGAGTTTCCGCGCGGACTGGTCGGCTTCGAAGAGTGTCGTCGCTATACCTTGTTTCATCCCGAAGGCGACGCGCCGCCGTATTTCATTCTGCAATCGCTCGACGAACCCGCGCTGGCGTTTCATGTCGCCGATCCCGAGCAATTCGGCTTCAATCATCAAATCACGCTTTCCGACCAAGAGGCCGCCGAAATCGGTCTGGACAACTCGCCCGACGCCGTGGCGAATGTGGCGGCGAATGTTGTTGTAGTGGTGATCTTGGTCAAAGAAAGCGGCTATCGTCCCTTGCGCGCCAATCTGAATGCACCGCTGGTGATCAATCTGGATACTCGCCTGGGATTGCAACACGTCTTTACCCGCCTCGATTTCAACGTTAAACCTTGACCTACTCTCGAACGATGACACGCAAAATTATTTCCACCCCGAACGCTCCCGCCGCCATCGGCGCCTACTCGCAAGCCGTACAGATGGGCGACACCGTCTATCTGTCCGGTCAGATCGGTCTCGACCCGACGACGATGCAGTTGGCCGACGGCATCGACGCGCAAATCCGCCGCGTGTTCGACAACCTGCAAGCGGTCGCCGGCGCCGCCGGCGCCAGCTTGAACGATGCGGTCAAAATCAATATCTTCCTCACCGATCTCGCCCATTTCAGCAAGATCAACGCCGCGATGGAAAGCGACTTCAAGCCACCCTATCCGGCGCGCGCCACCGTCGGCGTCAAGGAGCTGCCGCGCGGCGCCTTGGTCGAAGCCGACGCCATTCTGGTTCTTGCCTGAGCGCAACATCGCTCCTACGTCGGACGAAGGCGCAGCCGCCGCCAACGCCCTGCCCAAGCCGCAGCCCAAGCCCAAGTCCAATAGCTTAAACGCCCGCTTGGCGCGGCTCGGGCTGAAGTGCACGATGGATTTCGTGCTGCATCTGCCGCTGCGCTACGAAGACGAAACCCATATCGTCGCCATCCGCGACGTCGGCGACGCTCATGCGGTGCAACTCGAAGTCGAGGTGGTGACGAGCGAAATCGCCAACGCGCCGCGCCGCCAACTCGTGGTGCGGGCGCGCGACGCCAGCGGCGCACTGGTGTTGCGCTTTCTGAATTTTTATCCGAATCAAATCAAACAACTCAGCCCCGGCGTGCGCCTGCGGCTGTACGGCGAAGTGCGCGACGGCTTTCTCGGCGCCGAGATGATCCATCCGCGCTTCCACGTCGTCGCGGCGGGCGATCCGCTGCCGGAATCCTTGACACCGGTGTATCCGACCACCGCCGGCTTGGGCCAGACGACCCTGCGCCGCCTGATCCAGCGCGCCTTGCAACGCGCCGCCGATGCCGGCGAACTGAGCGATACGCTGCCGACGGCGCTGCGCCAACGGCTGGAACTGGCCGATTTTGCCGAGGTCATTGACTATCTGCATAATCCGCCGCCCGACGCCGCCCTGAGCGACTTGGAATCGCGCCACCATCCGGCGTGGCGGCGCGTGCAGTTCGACGAACTGGTGGCGCAACAACTCGCCTTGCGCCGCGCCTACAACGCCCGCCGCGCGCGCGGCGCGCCGCCCTTGCAAGCGAACGGCATGCTGACCCAAGCTTTGCTCGCCGCCTTACCGTTCGCCTTGACCGGCGCGCAGCAACGCGCCGCGCGCGAAATCGCCGCCGACTTGCAGCAGTCCTACCCGATGCAACGTCTATTGCAAGGCGATGTCGGCAGCGGCAAAACCATCGTCGCCGCCTTAGCGATGCTGCATGCGGTCGAAGCCGGCTACCAAGCCGCGCTGATGGCGCCGACCGAAATCCTTGCCGAACAGCATTACCGCAAACTCTCGGCCTGGCTGGAGCCGCTCGGCCTCGAAGTCGCCTGGCTCACCGGCAGCCTGAAAAAACGCGACAAACAGACGGCGCTCGCAAAAGTCGGCGCTGGCGAGACGGCGCTGGTGGTCGGCACCCATGCGCTGATCGAAGACACGGTGGAATTCTCGCGCCTCGGGCTGGCGGTGGTCGACGAACAGCACCGCTTCGGCGTGCGCCAGCGTCTCGCGCTCAAGCAAAAGGGCGCGTGCTCGCATCAACTGGCGATGTCGGCGACGCCGATTCCGCGCACCCTGGCGATGAGCTATTACGCCGACCTCGACGTTTCCGTCCTCGACGAACTGCCGCCCGGACGCAGCCCTATCGTCACCAAACTGGTCAAAGAAGCGCGACGTCATCAGGTGGTCGAGCGCGTGCACCACGCCTGTCGCGAGGGACGTCAAGCCTATTGGGTCTGTCCGCTGATCGAAGAAAGCGAAGCCCTACAACTGCAAACCGCGCAGGACACCTACCAACGCCTGCAAGCAGAACTGCCCGATCTGCGCATCGGCCTGGTCCATGGTCGGCTCAAAGCCGACGAAAAAGCCTTTGTCATGACCGCGTTTTGCGCCAATGAAATCCAGTTGCTGGTCGCCACCACGGTGATCGAAGTCGGCGTCGACGTGCCGAACGCCAGCCTGATGGTGATCGAACATGCCGAACGCTTCGGTTTGGCGCAATTGCATCAACTGCGCGGTCGCGTCGGTCGCGGCGCGGCGCAGTCGATGTGCATCCTGATCTTCGCCTATCCCTTGAGCCAACTGGCGCGCGCGCGGCTCAAGGTGATCTACGAAAATACCGACGGCTTCGAAATCGCGCGCGAAGACTTGCGGCTACGCGGCCCCGGCGAATTCGTCGGCGCCCGCCAAAGCGGCATGCCCTTGCTGCGCTACGCCGATCTCGAAGATGCCGCAGCGATAGAGGCCGCACGCGAGGCTGCGGAAACTCTGCTGCGCGACCAGCCGCTGGTGGTGGAGGCGCATTTAAAACGTTGGTTGGGTGGGCGCGAGGAATTGCTGAAGGTTTGATGCCGGAACATCGGCATTTTCACAAAACTCGGCGCTGACGGGACGGATAAGCGCCGCTTGCGTTGAGGGTTTTCGTGTGCATTTATGAGGCGTACAATGTGTCGGTCATCTATAAGGAGACCATGCTATGCGCACCAACATTGTGATCGACGATAAGCTCATGCAGGACGCTCTCCGGGCTACGGGCGCCAAGACGAAGCGCGAGGTCGTCGAGCGCGGGCTAAAGACGCTGGTCGACCTGCAACAGCAGGAGCAAGCGCGGCAACTACGCGGCAAGATTTCCTGGGAGGGCGATCTCGACGACATGAGGACGGACGCGTGATCTTGGTCGACTCCAGCGTTTGGATCGACTACTTTCGCGGCGTCGAAACGCCCCAAGTCGAACTGCTGGATCGGATGCTAGGCCGTACTCCGCTGGCGGTGGGGGATTTGATCGTGGCCGAGGTGTTGCAAGGCGTGCAAAACGATCGAGAGTTCAACCTCGTGAGGAGAACGCTCGAGGCGTTCTCGCGTATCGATTTGGTTGGATATGATATTGCAGTGAAAGCGGCGAGGAACTTCCGACTGCTCCGCGCTAAGGGCATCACGGTGCGCAAAACGATAGATTCGTTGATTGCAACACGATGCATCGAGGACGATATAGTGCTATTGCATAACGATCGAGACTTCGTTCCATTTCAAACGCACCTTGGGCTGCGGGTGGCTTACTCGGAAACGTAATGCTATTGCTTGGGTTGGCGCAGGAGGCCCAGCATGTCGGACGCTGGGTTGGACAGCACGGCTC
>DATETD010000387.1:0-9814 GCA_035283885.1 Rhodocyclaceae bacterium | reverse complement strand
GGTACTGACGACCGACCAACTCGTTGCGCTGACCACCGCGCAGATCGGCATGCTGACCACTACGCAAGTCGCCGAGTTGACGACAACCCAGTTGGCCGGATTGGAAACGGCGGATGTCGCCGTGTTGTCATCGTTGCAGTTGCAGGCGATTACTACGACTCGACTTGTGGCGCTCGAAACCTCCGATATTGCGGCATTGACGACGGCGCAAATCCGGCAATTGACCACCACGCAGATTGCGGTGCTGACCACCACCCAAGTTGCGGCGATCGAGTCGGACGATCTTGGCGCCTTGACTACGGCTCAAGTCTCCGTGCTGACGACGACGCAAATCGGCGCGCTGGTGTCCAGTCAAGTCGCGGGGTTCAGCACCTCGGGCATTCAAGCGCTGACGACCACGCAGATAGGGGCTCTAGAGACGACCGATCTCGTTGGATTGACGAGTACGCAGATCGCTAAGTTGGAGACGACCGATGTGGCGGTGTTGACGACAACGCAAATCGGCGTACTGACGACAGCGCAGATTGCGGCGTTCAGTACCTCGAGCATTCAGGCGCTGACGACGACGCAATTCGGCGTGTTGGATACGACCGATATTGCGGTGCTAACCACATCGCAAATCTACGCGCTCGAAACGACGGATATCGGCGCGCTGACGACGACGCAGATCGGTGCATTGACAACCAGTCAGGTTGCGGCATTCAGCACATCGAGCATTCAGGCGCTGACGACGACGCAATTCGGCGTGTTCGGAACCGACGATATCGTGGCGCTCACCACGGCGCAGGTGGCGAAATTGGAGACGACGGATGTCGGCGCCTTGAGCACGACGCAGATTGCGGCGTTCGAAACTTCGGATATTGCCGCTTTGACAACCTCGAATGTGGCGGTGCTGACCACGACGCAAATCGGTGCGATTACTACGGCCGAGTTGGTGGCGATGACCTCCGATCAAGTTAAGGCGTTGGTGACGACCGATATTGCGGTGCTGACGACGACGCAAATCGGCGCATTGACGACGACGCAGGTTGCGGCCTTGACGTCCAGTCAGATTCAAGTGTTAACGACAACGCAAGTTGCTGTGATTACGACGACGGATATTGCGGCATTGACGACGGCGCAGTTGAATTATATGGAGACGACCGACTTGGGGGCTTTGAGTACGGCGCAGATTGTTGCGCTGACGACCGAGCAGGTTGCCAACCTGAATTCGAGTCAGATCCAGGCGCTGACGACGGCGCAAGTGGTGGCGCTGACGACGTCCGAAATTGCCGCGCTGACGACTTTCCAAGCCGGTAAGATCGAAACGACCGATATCGGCGTGCTGACGACGACGCAACTTGTCGCCTTTGAAACATCCGATATCGCGGCATTGACGACGACGCAAATTCTGGCGTTTTCGACGACGCAAGTTGTTGCGCTGACGACTACGTTGGTTGCAGCGATGGAGACTTCGGATATCGCCGCATTGACTACGACTCAGGTCGCGGCGATGGAAACTGCCGACATCGTTGCGCTCACTACCGAGCAGGCCGCAGCACTGACGACGACGCAGATTGTGGCGCTGACGACGACTCAGATTGGGAACATGGAGACCTCCGATATTGCGGCGCTGACATCCGCGCAAGTTGCCGCGATGGAAACGACCGACGTTGCAGCATTGACTACCGCTCAGATACAGGCCTTGTCGACGGCGGCTGTTGCGGCGCTGACGACAACGCAGGTTGCGATCATACAAACATCGGATATCGCGGCGCTGACCACGGACCAGATTCCGGTATTGACTACGCAGCAGATGGCCGTCCTTACGACAACGCAAATCGCGAAAATCGAGACCTCCGATATTGTCGCCTTGACGACGACGCAGATCGGCGCCTTGACGACGACGCAGATTGGCGCCTTGACGACGACGCAGGTGGCGGCCATGGAGCTTGCCGATGTCACTGCTCTCTCGACGGCTCAGGTCACGGCGCTGGTGACGAGCATGACCACGACCACCTTGCATACGCTGAGTCAGAATGTGATCGATGGACTTGCCGATTCGACCTACCATACGGCGGTAATTACGCCGTTGATACTCGATCTTAATGGCGACGGGGTGCATACGTCGAATATCGGCGATGGCGTCAAGTTCGATCTCGATGCCTCCGGCACGGCAAGCAACGTTGGCTGGGTGTCGCCGCAGGATGGCTTCCTGGTGCTGGATCGCAATCGCGATGGGCTGATCAACA
Source organism: Rhodocyclaceae bacterium (assembly GCA_035283885.1). Lineage (GTDB taxonomy): Bacteria > Pseudomonadota > Gammaproteobacteria > Burkholderiales > Rhodocyclaceae > DATETD01. The sequence goes on along the minus strand of DATETD010000387.1, from coordinate 7,583 downwards.
ATGGCCGCGAGTTGTTCGGTGAGGCGACCTTGTTGGCGGATGGAACTACGGCGAAGGATGGCTTCGAGGCCTTGGTCGCCATGGATACCAATCATGATGGAGTCGTCAATGCGCAAGATGCTCAGTTCAACGAGCTGGCGGTATGGACAGACGCCAATCAGGATGGCGTGACGCAAGCGGGCGAGGTGCGTAGCTTGGCCGACTTGGGCATTGTCGAACTTAATACGCAAGCGCGTGAAACTTCGGTTGTCGATCAGGGTAACTGGATCGGTCTCGATTCGACCTTCACCACGGCGGATGGCAATACGCATGCCTTGGCGGATGTCTGGTTGCAGATCAATAAGCTTCCGGATCAGACCCTCGATTTGTCGAAGATCGAGATACCAAGCAACACGCCCGCCAAAGATCTGGCGCAGATCGATCTATCGGGCAATGGCACAGGCGAAACGGTGATCATTACCGCACACGATGTCCAGCGCTTCGGTAAGCAAGATCTGGTGGTGAACGAGCAGACCGGTTCGGGCCATGTACAGATGGTGGTCAATGGCGACGCCAACGATGTGGCGAATCTAACCGGGCCGGATAGCACGTGGGCGGATGGCGGCGTGACGCAGATCGATGGGGATACGTATCACATTCTCAATCACGATAACCTGCAACTTCTGGTGGGCGTCAAGATGCACGAGAACTTCGGCTAACCCGCTGTCACTGAAAGCCGAAGGCTGAGGCCACCCCGCATCTTTATCGGTGCGGGGTGGCTTTTTTACGAGCGCGAATTTTTTGCGAGCGTGTAACACATGCACGTTACTCCTTTATTTTGGGCGTATGAATGCAGCGACGTTGCGTAAGATGTAAGCGGTGCGCACGTAGGGCCGAGGTTTGTTCATCGCAGCAGGATTATCGGCGACTGCGGCAAAGCGGTTTTTTGGGAAAGGTCGAGTGTGGTTAAAAAGAGGATGAATTCCCCAGTGAATGCTCAGGCAGTGCAAAAGAAGTTCGATCTTGCGCTTGAGCACCATCAGGGAGGGCGTTTGCTCGAAGCAAAGGTGCTGTACGAGCAAATACTCGCCATCGACAAGCGGCATAGCGACAGCCTTCATTTGCTGGGGATGGTGAGCTACGCCATGGGCGATTGTGGCAGAGCGGTCGAATTGATCGAGAGCGCGATCAAGATCCGGGGCGATGTCCATCTCTATCTCGGTAACTTGGGCAATGTGCTCAGAAAGCAGGGGCGGCTCGACGAGGCGATTATGCGTTACCGGCAGGCGATCGCCGTCAGTCCGCAATATCACGTCCCATATAGCAATTTGGGTAACGCATTGCGGGACCAAGGCAAGTTTGAAGAAGCCATCGCTCAATATAAGCAGGCTTTGGCGATTTCGCCGGATTTCTACGAAGCACTGTTCAATTTGGCAAACACCTTGAAGTCGCAAGGAGATTACGAGCAGGCGCTGGCTTATGTGCGCCAGGCCACGCGGCGACATCCGAACGCTCCGGAAGCTCATTATGTTCTCGGGCAAATTCTCTTGACTCAAGGTGAGCTTGAAGCGGGTTGGCCCGAATACGACTGGCGCTGGAAGCTTGACGAGTATTCCTGGCTGCGCGAAGCGCATGGCGAGTTTACTCAGTCGTTATGGAATGGGGAGTCTTTGAGCGGTAAAACCCTGTTGGTATATGCAGAGCAGGGGATGGGCGATGCGATCCAATTTGTGCGTTATCTGCCGCAGGTGGTCGAAGAAAAAGGGGCGCGGGTAATTTTCGCCGTCCATCCTCGCATCCGTCGCCTGATAGGCTCGATCGACGGAGTCACGATAACGGCATTGGATAAGCACTTTCCGCCATTCGACGTCCATTGCCCACTATTGAGTTTGCCGCGTATCATGGGCACGCGCAGGGTCGAGGATATCCCGGCGAAGACGCCCTATATCCAAACCGAGTCGGCGCTGGTAGCGAAATGGCGCGATGAACTGGCTAAATACCAGGGATTTAAGGTGGGCATCGCTTGGCAGGGAAATCCTCAAGCGAAGATCGATCAGGGGAGGTCGTTACCGTTGGCGGCCATGGCGCCTTTGGCGAAAGTGCCGGGAGTGCGCTTGATCTCGTTGCAGCAACGCGATGGTTTGGATCAGTTGGATAATTTACCCGATGGAATGGTCGTCGAGCGACTGAGCAGTTCGGTGGATGTCGCCGACGGCTTTATCGATACCGCGGCGATTATGCAAAGTCTCGATCTGATTATCGTTTCCGACTCGGCCATCACTCATTTAGCCGGCGCGCTGGCGCGCCCGGTGTGGGTGCCGTTGAAAAAATATCCCGATTGGCGCTTTTTACAGGGTCGCGCCGATTGTCCCTGGTACCCGACGATGCGTTTGTTTAGGCAGCGCGTCGATGGCGATTGGGACGAAGTCTTTAAGGACATGGCTGCGATGTTAGGGCAGCTTGTCGGTGGGGAATTTAGCGAGAGGGCGTCGGTATCCGTCTCGCCAGAGCCGACTTTCGAGGCGTTCGACCGAAATGAACAGGTGAACTCTATGAACGATAAAATATCCATCCTAGATCGGCAGTCCGCGCAAACGCCCCTGGTTCCCGTATCGTGGGGCGAGATTATCGACAAAATTACGATTCTGGAAATTAAAGCCGAGCGGTTGAGCGATGCCGGCAAGCTCGCCAATGTGCGTCGCGAATTGGCCGAATTGGCAGCGGTGCGCGAGCGACATTTTCCGGGCCATGCGGCATTGCTGGCGTTGTCGCAAAAAATGAAGAAAGTCAACGAAGCGCTCTGGCATATCGAGGACGATATTCGCGATTGCGAGCGCGCCAAGGATTTCGGGGCGCGTTTCATCGAATTGGCGCGAGCCGTGTATGTGACGAACGACCATCGCTCGGTCGTCAAGCGCGAAGTGAACGACCTGTTGGGTTCGGCCTTGGTCGAAGAGAAGTCCTATGCGGCGTATAGCGACGACCAAAAGCAAACGACGGATCATATTCTAAAGCAATCGTTATCGTCGCCTTCAGCGCACAAGCGCGACTTTACCCGTCTGGATGGGTTTCTCAATGCGCATAGTCGCGTCGCGAATGTCGATGTGACGACCGAACCGCATCGGTCGATTGCAACGCAGATCGTCGAGCGATTGATTGCCGAGGGCGTCGTGAGGGCTGGGCAACGCGCATTGGATGTCGGCTGCGGTCAGGGGGGGGCGCTTGAGGTCATGCAGGCGAAGGGGCTTGCGGCGGTAGGGCTTGCAATGGATGCCGATGCCGATATCTGTCGCGCCAAAGGGTTGGATGTTCGCGCTATGGATCAGTCTTTTATCGAGTTTTCGGCGGGGGAGTTCGACTTTTTGTGGAGTCGACATGTGCTGCAAAGTAGCATCCTGCCGTTCTTTACCTTATCCGAATATAAGCGGGTCGTTAAGCTAGGCGGCCATGTTTATATCGAAACACCTGCGCCGGATACGGTAATGCAGCATCAGTCGGCTGCATGCAATCGTAGCGTGTTGGGGCAGTCGATGTGGTTGGAATTGTTTCGACGCGTCGGATTGACCATGGTTTGGGCGGTCGAGTATAACTACGGCACGCCTACGGGTAAGGATTCTTACTGGGCGTTCTTGCTGCGCTCATAATTTGTGCGCAGCTTGCCGGAAAGGCGAAGATATGAGAAATGAAGCGTTTTGGACCTGGTTCGATACCGAGGCGGCGCCTAAGCTCGCCTTGCGCGAGATTTCGTTCCGCAAGATATTTTCCTATTTGGATGCCATCGATGGCCCGTTGACGATCGTCGAAACCGGTTGCTCCCGTCAAGCCGGAAATTGGGCCGGGGATGGACAAAGCACCGTATTATTCGATCGCTATTTGTCGCATGCGCCGACGGGATCGTTTGCGCATACCGTCGATTTAGATCCGAAAGCGACCGAATTATGCAAAACTTTGGTGGGCGATCGAGTTCGCGTCCATACCGGCGATAGCGTGGTCGTGTTGTTGCGGATCGCCGACAGCTTGAAATCGGCTGGGCGCACGGTCGATTTGCTGTATCTGGATTCCTACGATGTCGATTGGACCTATCCGACGCCTAGCGCCGTCCATCATTTGAAAGAGTTGGTGTCTATCGTCGGCGTCTTGCGACCGGATACCTTGGTGGTGATCGACGATGCGCCGGCGACATGTCGAATCGTCGGCGGCGATAACGGCCAGTTCAGTATGATTTCGCCGCCGACGGTTGGCGGCAAGGGTGGGTATGTGGCTGAATATGCGAATCAAGTTCAAGCGAAGCCAATGTTTTCGCATTATCAGGTCGGCTGGACCGAGTTGGTGAAAGATCCCACGCAATGATTTTAACTTCGAAGGTTGTCGGCGATGATTAACGGTTTCGGCCCCGCTTACGGATATCTTGGCTATCAGGTGCATACGCGTAAATTTTTTCAGGCCTTGAATCGCTTGTCGCCGGTGTGTCTAGTGCCGACCAACCCCAATTATGGCGCTCAGCCCGTGCCGCAGGATGTCAATGAGATGGTGTCGCGCCAGCGTGCGATCAGCTTGGCCGATCCGTCGATTTGTATTTCCTACGGCAACGATTTTCATCGCTTCAATGGATCGTATCGTGTCGGGTATACCGTATTCGAATATACGAAGCTGGCGGACGATTGGTTGAACGGCATGCGGCAAGTCGATGAGATATGGACGACGTCGCAATGGGGCCACGATGTCATTCGCGCGAATGGATTGACGGATGCGCGAGTGAGTGTGGTTCCGGAAGGCTTCGACCCGACTATCTTCAATCCGAGCCTGCGCCCAAAGAAGAAAGACGGCGTATTTCGCTTTTTAACGGTCGGCAAATGGGAAGTGCGCAAGGGGCAAATCGAATTGCTGACTGCATGGGCTAAGGCGTTTCGTGGAATTAAGGATGTCGAGCTGATTTTGATGTGCAATAACCCGTTTGTGCCGAATTTTTCGATAGAAACGGAAATCAAGAAGCTGAATCTTGGGTCGCTGCCGCCGACGAAATCGATCAAAAACGTGCCGACCGACGTGGATATGGCGAAATATTATGCCGAGGCCGATTGCTTCGTCTTGCCGACGCGCGCCGAGGGGTGGGGTTTGCCGATTATGGAGGCGATGGCCTGCGGTACGCCGGTCATCACGACGCGGTATAGCGCGATGACCGATTATGCGAATGACGAGAACTCCTATTTACTGGATGTGAAGAGAATGTCCCCGGTATTCGATCCTTTGTTTTTCCCTCGGGCGGGCGAGTCGGGGGAATGGGCGGAGATCGATGTGGCGCAACTGGCCGAGTATATGCTTTTTGTGTACAAGAATCGTGGCGAGGCTGCGCGCAAGGGCGAACGGGCCGCCGCCGATATGGCGGCGCAGTGGACGTGGGATCGTGCGGCGATCAAGGCGAACGAGATCGTCGAGCAGCGATGCGGTCCTCGTGGATGGGGGAAAAGACAATGAATGCGCCGTCGAATTTCATCAAGGGGGTCATCACGGCCTCCCCGCAGGGGATGTATGCGGTGAATATCGAGGATCAGTTTATCGGCAAGAGCTTGCGCGAGACGGGTAGTTACGGCGCTGGCGAGATCGAACTTGCATTGCAGCATATGAAGCCGAGCGATAGGGTGCTCGTGGTCGGCTCTCATGTCGGGACGATAGCGATCCCTTTGGCGCGGAATTGCAAGCATGTAACGGCTATCGAAGCAAATCCTTTCACCTATAAACTACTTCAATGCAATGTCATTCTAAACGATGTGAAGAATATTTCGACGTATAACTTTGCTGCGAGCGATAAAGCCGAGAAAATTCGTTTTGTGATGAGTACGGTGAATTCGGGAGGTAGTAAAAGATATCCTGTTGTGTCGGATCAGATGTATTTCTACGATAATCCGGAAGTTGTCGAGGTCGATGCTTTTAGTTTGGATAAGAAGTTGGCGCGGCAAGATTATGCTTTGGTTTTTATGGATATCGAAGGATCGGAATATTTCGCGTTAAAGGGAATGTCCAATATTTTGAAAAAAGCTAGGACGCTTTTTGTCGAATTTATACCGCATCATTTGTCGAATGTGGCTAACGTAACTCCGGAAGACTTCGCGGCTATGATCGAGCCGTACTTTAATCTTGTTTTTATACCGGGGCTAAATATTCATGTGGCTAAGGAAAATTTTAGGGCGATATTAAGGCGCTTGTTCGATGCTAATTATGAGCAAGAGCAGATTGTCTTTACGAAATAATCGATTGAATACTTTTCATGTGGTTCCGTAATCTCCAAATTTATCGTCTCTCTCCGGCGTGGGATTTCCCCAGCGAGCGGCTGTCGCCGGCGTTGCAACGCGGTGCGATTCTCGGCGCCGGCGCGACGGATCGAGTGGCGCACGGTTGGTTGCCGCCGCGCGGCGTGCAGGACGAATGGGTGTTTGCGGTGCAGCGTCAACAGTTGATTGCCTTGGGCGTCGAGCAGCGATTATTGCCGGCCGGCGTCGTGCGCCAGTATGCCCAGGAAAAATTGGCGGCGATCGAAGCGGCACAAGGCTATCGCGCGGGTAAGAAGCAGGTGCGCGAGGTCGTCGAACAGATCGAATTGGAGTTGTTGCCGCGAGCGTTTATCAAACGCAGTCGAATTCCGGTCTGGATCGACCCCGTCAATCGCTGGTTGGCGGTGGATGCGCCCTCCAGTACGCGCGGCGACGAAGTGCTGGAGCAGTTGCGCTTGTCCTTGGACGATTTGCCGGTGTCCTTGATCAAGACGGCGGTGTCGCCGGGCGCTTCGATGACGCAGTGGTTGGCCGAGGGTGCGGCGCCGGGGCGATTTGCGATCGATCTGGATTGCGAGTTGCGCGCCGCGGACGAGGGGCGCGCCGCAGTGCGCTATGTGCGTCACAGTCTCGATTGCGACGATGTGCGCGGGCATATCGCCGCAGGGAAAACGGCGACGCGCTTGGCGTTGACCTGGAACGATAGAGTGTCGTTTGTGTTGACGGAGCAGTTGCAGATCAAGCGCCTGGTTTTTCTCGATGTGTTGAAGGAGGAGGTCGAGCGTCAGGTCGATAACGCCGACGAGTTGTTTGCGGCGAGTTTTATCCTGATGTGCGGCGAGCTGTCGCAGTTGTTGCAGGAGTTGCTTGAGGCTTTGGGTGGAGAGCTTGAATGACGACGATATGGCGTAATGTTTGTTTCGCGTTGCTGTCGGCTTGGGTTGTCCCAGCATGGGTCGTCCCGGCATGGGCGGACGGCGTGGATGTCGGCAAACCTTCGAGCGTGCGCAATCTGGTGCCGGCCGAATCTTTGGAGCGTCAGGCGGCGCAGCAGTATGGGCAGTTGAAGCAACAGGCGGCGGATAAGCGCGCTTTGGCGCCGGACGATCATCCTCAGGTCAAGCGCTTGCGAGCGATTGCGGCGCGCTTGATTCCGTATGCCGAGCGTTTCAATTCGCGCGCCAAGACCTGGAAGTGGGAGATCAATCTGATCGGCGCCAAGCAGATCAATGCGTTTTGTATGCCGGGCGGTAAGATCGTGTTCTATACCGGAATTTTGGAGGGCTTAAAGCTTACCGACGACGAAGTGGCGATGGTGATGGGCCACGAAATCGC
>DATETD010000386.1:0-3925 GCA_035283885.1 Rhodocyclaceae bacterium | reverse complement strand
CGGATGCCCATGCGGCGCCACCCGCTGCCGCTTCCCATACCGCCCCCACGCCGAGCGCCCACGAAACACCGAACGAAAAACGTCTGCGAGAACTGCAATATGCCACCAGCGGCCCCCCGCGCAAAGTCGTCAGAAAACGAGCCTCTCCTCACGCCAATCCCGCCGCGCAAATGCACGCCCATTGGGAATACGATGGCGAACACGGCCCGGCGAACTGGGGCAAACTTAAAGACGAATTCGCCGCCTGCTCCAGCGGCAAACGGCAATCGCCGATCGATATTCGCGAGGGCATCAAAGTCGACCTGGAGCGCATTCAATTCGACTACCGCCCCACCCAGTTCAGAATTATCGACAACGGCCACACCGTGCAAGTCAATGTCGGCGAAGGCATGACGATCACCGTGCAGGGCAAGCGCTACGAGCTACTTCAATTCCACTTTCACCGCCCATCCGAAGAGCGCGTCGGCGGACGATCCTACGACATGGTCGCCCATCTGGTGCATAAAAACGAAGACAACCAACTCGCGGTCGTCGCCTTGTTGATGGAAGTCGGCGCCGAACATCCCGTGATCCAGACATTATGGAATCATATGCCTTTAGAGAAGAATCAGGAAGTCTCTCCCGCCGACGCCATCAATTTAACCAGCCTTCTCCCGGAAAACCGCACCTACTGGACCTATATGGGATCGCTCACCACCCCGCCTTGCACCGAAGGCGTACTCTGGATTGTGATGAAGCAGCCGGTGCAAATATCATCCGAGCAGATTTCCATTTTCAGTCGGCTGTATCGTAGAAACGCTCGCCCGGTTCAGCCGGCAAATGGAAGGATGATCAAGGAGTCCCGCTAGCCGTAGCGGCCCGCACTCGGATCTTAATGCTTATCTCATAGGACAAGACAGCGCACTCAAGGACAAAAATTACCCGTTGCCATACTTTAGCCATAGCAACTCGAAGCGAGGAATACCGCGCCATGAACACGTCCATTCTCGGTTGGCCGCTTCGCCTACCGTCAAGGCTTATTCGTCATGGCGCAGAACGGAGATGTCATGGAAATCCGTAACGACGGCGAGTTCCAACCCAAGACATGGTAAGGCTATGGTTCGAACTTCGAACCATAGGGTCTTCCAGCTGCTGAAATCATGGCCCGACCGGAAATTCGATAAACGCATTCAATTGCCGTTCGGTATAGCCGATGCCGCCGACGGCGCCGGGCGATCTGGCGGTCGAAGTGACCCAAAAGATCGTCCGGTTGTTCGCTCCGGCCTCGTCGTAAGGAAGAGCGCTTGTGGTCGCGCAAGTCACCGTAACAGTAAAACCGTTCGGCGCCACATTCATTACATAAGGCGCCCCTACAGGACATGCGGCCAACGGTGCAGCGCACGGCGCACCGTTGCACAATTGCGCCGCCATCCACTCCATCCCCAATTGCGCCGCGCGATAGGCGCGCGAGCCTTGCAAATCCTGCGCCGAGGAAATCTGCTGCTGGCTGGAGAAAGTCAGCATGAACGCGCCCAGCATCGACAGGATCACCAATAGAAAAATGGCGGAAGGGAGCGCAAAGCCGCGCGACGGATTCATGGCGAATTATCCACATGAACTTGATGGTAGAGCGCAACGTTCTCGCCCGCCTGCGTGATTTGCAATGAAATCGCGAGAATGCCGTTATTGCCGAGGCCAGTGCTGCTGCCCGGCGGCTCGTAGCGCAGAGTGCAGGCGCTGACATTATTCGCCAACACCGCCGCCGTCGCTCCGGTCGTCATTGCCGCACAACTTGCCGGATTGAGCCAAGCCGCCGCCAGTGTTCGGGTAAAGCGCGATAAGGTTCCCCCGCCCGCGAGAGTCACCCCGGTGCAGGCGTAGCTCACCACATGCTCGTTATTCGGGATCACTTGAAAACGAAAAAACGGCGAAGCGCTCGGAAGCTGTTTGCGATTGAACGGCGCAGCAGCTCCGGCGCCGACAAAGGTAATTGCGGTGGTGTCTGGCGTAGCGCCAGGTGCGGTCACAGCGGCCACCTGAATCGCATTGCGTCCTTGATAGGCATTGCCGGTGCACGTCGCCGCATCGCAGCTTTCGGTGTTGTACACGACAACGATATCGTTGGCGACAATCCGGCTGGTTGCAGGCAAGTTGCCATTCAGCGCCAACATCTCGAACGAGCCGTCGACGGCGGTAAAGTCGAGCATATCGCCGGCCCCCGCCGCAGTGAGCGCATTGCGATAGCGCCCACCGATACGCGTCGGAATAAATTCAACGCAAGCGGTCGAGCCATCCTGCGGATTGCGCAGGCTGTTCGGCAAGGCCAGACGCACGTCGCGCGCGATGCGTCGCACGGCGGTGTCGGCGATATCCGTCAGTTCGGCGCGGCGCGACGCGTTGACATAACTCTCGACCGGAGACCGGATAAATACCGCCACGATGCCCGCCAAAATGCCGGTGATGACGATCACCACGATCATCTCGATCAGCGTAAAGCCGCGCGTCCAACGAGTCGGGAATGATTTTGCCATCAGTAGTTACCCCGATACGCTGTCAACGTATAGGTTCGATTTTGCGGGTCGGTCACCGTTACGGTAACCAGCAGCATCGCCTGCGTGCTGACCGTGACGGGCGCCACGGTCACGCTCGCCCAATAGGTATCCGGCAATGGGGAGACCGCTCCTCCGAGCAATTGGCTGCCCAAAATTCTCCTTGCCGCCGAGCTGCCGTCGTAACAGGCGTAATCGCCGACATCGTCAAATAATGCGCGCGCCGGCGCGTTGCAATCCGCGACATGCCCGCCCACGGGATTGGCGAACGCCTTAGTCATGATCTCTTCCAACACCGCATCCGCCATCGCCAACGCCTGCTTATTCACCATGGGATCGGCGCTGGATCTGACCGCGATGTTCATCACCGAGAGTATCCCCGCCAGCCCCACGCCGACGATGACGATAAACATAATCAACTCAATCAGCGTCAAGCCGCGCTGGCGGGATCGATGGCATTCAGCGCACATAGCCGGTCACCGCATCGATTTGAATGTCGTTGGCGCCGCTGACCGTCAAGGTCAGCGTATTCGCGCCGCTGGTCGCGCCCGAAGGCAGGAAATTGAAACTATCGCCAGCCAAACCGCTGCCGGTGCGCGGTGTCGAAGGCAGGGTTAACAGCGGATCGCCGACAACGCAATTGGTCGCTTCCGCCGCCGCCGCGATTTGCAGCGTCACGCCCGTAGCGGCGACCGTGACGCACACCGTGCGTCGCTGCGCCACGGCGGATTTTTGCGCATAACGCAGCAACGACACCGTTTCATCCCGGAATCCACGCGACTCGAACACGCTTTTATCGGCAAAACGCGGCACGATGGCGATCGCCATAATGCCGAGAATCACCATCACCACGATCAATTCGATCAGCGTGAATCCGGCGGCTAAGGCGGCTACGCGCATCCGTCTCGCCAGCGCCGACTTTTGCAGGCTCATACGCCTACCTCCGGCGCAGGCGTCATCGCTACGGGCGAGCCGCGCATCGACTCCCAATCGCCCTCCCAGTGCCGATAGTCGTCTACGGTATAAGTTTCGAGTCGCGCCAAATGTGTCATGACATTCCCCTATCAATAACTCTCGCGAATGTAAATCGGCCCTCTGCCGCTGCTGCTCGCGCCGCTCGCAATGCCGAACGAGATTCGCGCCGTAGGATCGCGATCATAGGCGGCGTCATACCACTTCCCGCGTAGATACGCCAAGCCTGCACCCGCCGTCGGCGCAATGCTCGGCGTCCAGGAGATATTCGGAGTGGTTGTGCTGCCCAGATCGAACACCACGCTCACCGCGCCGGCGGTGGGCGCCACCGTCGGCGGCGTCAACGCAATCGATCCGCTGCCCAACGACACGGTAAACGGCCCGACTGGAAACCTCGCCAGAGTGAAGTTTGTCGAGGAAAAACC
>DATETD010000385.1:0-2388 GCA_035283885.1 Rhodocyclaceae bacterium | reverse complement strand
TTGGCGTCCGGCTTCGCAGCCAGCATGCGCCCGAAGAGCGCCACATCGGCAGCCTTATGGCGCGATTTCACCAAAGCTGAAAACACTTTGTCATCCAGCGTATCGCCCGCCGTCAGTTGCGCCACCACGGCATCCACCGCCGCCTGCTCTTCCGGCGCTATATGACAAAGCTGTTCGATCTCGGTCGAGTCCTTTTTCAGCTTGCCGAACTGACCCGCCACCTTGGCGGCCAACTCGACGGCTTTGGCCTCGTCCATACCGGCCTGCAACAGCTTTTTCTTCACTTCGGCGCCCAGATGCTTAGTACGCACGCCCAGATGACCGGCCAGCGCAGCGTCGAATTTATCCGAGGTGCGCCATGCGCGTTTAAGGCTCTGCGATGAAATACGCATGCGATTGACGCCGCCCATCATGGCGCACTTGGGCTTGCCGGCATCGTCGCGATTGGGATTGGCGGGCGGATAGGAAACCAGCAGATGCAGTTGCACGAATTGAGTCATGAAATTCTCCTGTTCGAAATGTATTGAAATCAGCCCAGCAGGGCTTGGTAGTAATCGTTGGCCCAGTCTTTACGGGTTCGGTCGTTTCCATCGCCCCAGAACCAGATAGCGCGCGCCAAGGTGAGTGGATTGGCAGTGCGCTGCACCAAAGGCAATAAGCGGATCAGCAGATCGGCCAATTCCTGCCCATCCTCGATGCGCAACAGCCGCTTAAAGCGCAATTCGCCGACCAGCGACGTCTCGTCGTTTTCCTTGCGTCGCCCCATGCAAGACGGCAACGACGTATTCAATAGCCGCGCCTCCGGTAAATCCTTGACCCAAGCCAACACACGGGCGACAGCGGTTAAACGGCTATCGTCGCGCCGCTGTGTCGGCAAAGCCCACTTCAACTGCTGATAGCCACGACAGAACACGACTTCGACCTCGTTACCGGCGCGACGTAATTCCGCGCGCAGCCCCGGCGCACCGGCTTTCAGCCCTTCGTACTTCATCCGCTCCAAGCTATCCCCTTGATATCCTTGCAACTCGCCCCACCATGCCAGTAAAGCCTTACCGTCCGGTTCGCTTTCATCGAACACAAGTGGGCGCTTTCCCCGATCCAATTCATCGACCACGTTTATTCCCCTTTCCCGGTTTCACCGTTTTCTGTTGCCGCTGAGGCAATTCCAATAAATCGCGCAGCGCATCGCCGGCAAGCATGCGCTCCAGTTGGCTGCGCGCAAAAATAACCGCCTTGATTCGGCTATCGCTGCTGTCGACGCTGCTCACTGCGCTATCGAAACACTGCATCGCGAGTTGCTTCAAGGTTTTGAGCCAGGATTCGCTTATCGCCTCCTCTTGCTCAGGATCGGCGCTCGCCAGCGCCTTGCGCAGATGCTCGAAGAAATCGCCCTCGCTGCGCCGCCAGTAGTTATGCGCCAGCACATCGAAGAACGCGCCATCCTTGGGCGTCTGGGGCGGATAGTCCCATTTCAGCTTGTCGCCGACGCGGCTCGGATCGCCGTAACATGCCGCCTTCGCCATGGAGCGCAGATACGAAAAAGCCTCTGCCGCCGCCGCCACATAGGACTTGGACAGCGCGTCGAACTGCGCTTGGCGCTCGACTTCGGCCAAGAGCAGCGGCATACGCGAATCCACCCAGGCGCGCGCCTTCATATTGTCCATATCGTAGCCAAAGGCCCAAAAGTCGGCGCTGACGAGACGGCGCTCGAAGCTGTTTCTATGGTGGCCGACGATATGCGCAGGCCGACGCAAGCCGCCCTTGCCATCCTGGTTGGAAACCACCATGCCGACCCAATGACGGTAACCGATCCCGCCGGGCTGTCCATGCAGCGGCAAGGGCAGCGCCGTCGGCGATTCCTGCGTATGCGGCGACAAGACATGCACCCAAGCTTCATAGCTCGCGCCGAAATTGCGCGTGCTGTAGTCGGTCAGCAGCTCGTCGCTGCCGACGCCGCATAGATCGCACCGCCCCGCCGTCGCGCCGAAATTCAGACGGATGCGGCGCGGCATGCCCCAGTACATTTGCAACGGGTCGGCCTGTTGCGGCGTCACTTTTTGATTCTTTTCACTGGTCTGCGTCGGCGCCAGCCACGGGAAGATTTTTTCTCGCTGCGCTCCTGCCGCAGGCATTTGATCGTGGGGCAGCACGTTCAGCCAAAGCGCATGCCAAAGCCCCAAGGCCGGATCGCGCGGCAAAATCAACGTGGTCAACGGCCCACCGCCACGCAAACCGACGCGATGTCCTTGGCCGCCGCTAGGCGCATTGGTTTGCAGACAAAACAAGGCCATCGCCGCGCAATGCGGACATAGGGCGGAAACCGCATCGCGTTTGACGAAATGATCCTGATTGTTTTTGATCGTATTGCCGCCGGGCGCATCCATCAAC
>DATETD010000384.1:0-2636 GCA_035283885.1 Rhodocyclaceae bacterium | reverse complement strand
TCGTCTCGCAGGCCTCGTTGCGCACCAGACTGATGGTGAGCCATTCGGGATAAAGCTCGCCATTCTTGCGCCGATTGACGACTTCGCCGCGCCATTCGCCGTGCTGTTGCAGCCCATGCCACATTTCCCGATAAAACTCCGGATCTTGCGTCCCCGAGCCCAGCATCGCCGGGTTCTTGCCGATAACATCGGCGGCGCTGTAGCCGGTGACGGTGGCGAAGGCGCGATTGACCATTAGGATGCGATTTTTGGCGTCGGTGACGATAATGCCTTCGGTGTTGTTGTCGAAGACGCGCGCGGTGAGCAGCAGCTTTTCTTCGGCGGCTTGGCGCGAGCGTTCGCGACTCAGGGCTTCGAGGGCAAAGCAAACATTGTTGGCCATATGCTCCAGCAAACGTTGCTCGTCCGCCGCGAACAACTGCTCTTCCGTACCGAGGATGCCGATGCCGCCGACGATCGCGCCATCGACGATCAATGGCAGATGCACCAGCGCCTTGTGGTTGAATTCGGTTTGGTCGGCGGCGAAAGCGACATCGCAGCAGTCGATGCGTGGGCAGCATAAGCGGGCGTTGGGCGCGCAGCGGCGGTTGGGATTGCGGATGGCGGTCGTCATGCGCTCCGCAATATCTATGGTCGATGGATCGGCGAACACGCGCGCGTCGCCGTCGCGATCGATATGGATCCAATTCAACGCGAAATGGCCTTTTTCGCGCAACACGGCGCAAACCTGATTCAGTAGGGAATCTTCGTCGTGAACATGCACGATCAGTTCGTTGGTCTCGCTCAACACCGTGAGAATGCGGTTGAGTTGATTGATGCGCGCTTCGTCCCGTTTGCGGGCGGTGATATCCAACATCACGCCGACAACGCCGCCGGGGTTGCCGGTTGTGTCGAAAAACAAGGCCTTATGGAACATGCCGGTGACGAGATTGCTGTCGCCATCCGTGATATTGGCTTCGTAAATCCGGATGCCGCCTTGAGCGAACAATTCCTGGTCGACTTCGTCGTGTTTTTGCGCCAGCCCCAATGGCATGATGTCGTAAGCCGTTTTGCCGACGATTTCACGACGCGATTTACCCATCAGTCTTTCGAAGGCGGTGTTGACGCCCAGATAATGACTGTCGCGATCCTTGTAGAACATCGGGCCGGGCATGGCGTCGAGCAGTTGCTCCAGAAAGTTCAGGCTTTCGCGCAATTTTTCGTCGAGGAGCTTACGGTCAGTGAAGTCTTCGCCAAATTCAAGGACGTAATCATGGGTGTCCTTGCTGTCGTGCACCGCGATTTTGCGATAGAGTATCCAGCGATCCTCCTGCCCTGGGATAACTAGTCGTTCCAACGGCAGTTCCACCGGCGTTTGCGATTCGAGCACGCTGCGGTCGGTCGTTGTCATGCTATAAGCGAACTCCGGCGCATAGAGTTCTTCGTTGCTGCGTCCGATCAGAAAGTCGCGCGAGCGCCCGAGAATCTGTTCGGCGGTGCGATTGACGCGCATGATGCGCAAATCGTCGGCGCGCTTGAGCACGACCATGCCGGGAAGATTGTCGAGCACGGTGTTCAATAATGCATGCGACTTCTCCAGATGCTCTTCGGCTTTGATGCGGGCAACGATTTCCTGTTCGAGCAGCGCCTTTTCTCGATCCAGTTGCCGATTGCGCAAACTGACTTCGGTTTGCAGTTCGGCGGGCAATCTGAGTAGACGCAGGGTGAGGAACAGCAGCAGCAGACTGCACAAGGCGATGCCGGCGCCCATCAGCGGCGCGGGTAAGGGCACGCGGGCCGGAGGCGCGACGGTCAGGCGCAGACTGCCGCCGTAAGGTAAATAAACGCTGTGCACTGCGCCTTCGCGGCGCCCCATCCGCTCGTGCCCATCCGCATACAGTACGCTGACTGCATCGTCGGGACCCCGATGCAGGCTGAAGGCGACGGCAAAACCGTCCTGTACGAGAGCGGGGAGTTGCAACTCATGCACCAGCAAGGACACGGGAACGTGTGCGGTGGTATGTCCCCAGTG
Source organism: Rhodocyclaceae bacterium (assembly GCA_035283885.1). Taxonomy (GTDB): domain Bacteria; phylum Pseudomonadota; class Gammaproteobacteria; order Burkholderiales; family Rhodocyclaceae; genus DATETD01. The sequence continues at coordinate 625 of DATETD010000384.1, read as the reverse complement.
TTCGAGGCCTAGGCCTTCTTTACCGGGAGCGATCGTTTGGGCGATCAGAATTTCGTCTTTTTCGACACTGACCGTCGGTAGGCCGGTTACGGTCAGCGGTTGGCTGGAGTACGAGGTTTTTGCCTGGATCGACGTCAGTGGAATTTGCGTGCTCGGGTTGCGCTGAATGGAGAATTTTTCTTGATTTTCGAGCTGAATGTCGAGCGAGCTAACGATTCCGCTGAGGCGCAAGGCGTTGCGCACATTCATTTGCAATAAGCGGCGAGCGCCCGTCAGGCTGGTCGAGTTGACGGCGATGGACGGCACCATCATGGCGCGCTCCATCATCAGTTCCAATTGCGTGCCGCGGCTCGATGCGTGGCGCAAGGCTTCGCCCGTCAATTGGGCGTGCTGCGCGTAAAGGTTGGCGAAGAGGTAGAACGGGGCTGAAACCAGCAGGCTAATCGTCGTTCCCAGAGCCGCCAAGGTGGCCAAGCCGTGGGTTTGCCGCATTTTTTTGAACCAGTCGATAATCAAAGTGAGGTCCGCTGTAGTGACGACAGGCAAGCGTAGAAATTGTGCTTCACGCAAAAATCGAGCCTGCTTTCAGAAGGGGGGGCGACGAGTTGGAATCCGTCGCATTTTA
>DATETD010000383.1:0-4612 GCA_035283885.1 Rhodocyclaceae bacterium | reverse complement strand
CCGCCGCTGGAGCAATTCTCAACAGCACACCGACGGCGCCCCAGACCAAAAAGGCCAATCCCGCCACCATCGACAACACTTGCACCAAGATTTCTACTTCATCGACACTCATGGTCTATCTCGCATACTTCGACCTCTGCGGCAGACCCGCACGTCCGCCGCATCGTGCAACGACGCTTTCGCCGTTGCGCACGACGACGTTATTTGATCGCCGCATTCAACTTCGCCATGACATCGTCGGGGACGCTCTTGCTGCACATGATATGGCGCAACTCGCCCTTGGGCATATTGCCGGGTTTTATCAGATTGAAATCGCCCGATTGGAAGCCCGCAGCGGCGATAGTCACCGCCGCCTCTTCCGGCGCCGTGAACATGTAATCGGCGCGCTCCGACTGGATCATCTTGAACATCTGGATATTCTCGACGGTAACGGAGTTGCGGCGCGGCTGATGCTTTTCGATCAAGACATCCAGCGCTTTGCCATAGGAATACGACTGCTTCACCAGCAGCGTCAAGTCCTTGTTTTGCAATACCGTTTCGATCGGATCGCCGTTCTTGAGCTTTTTGTTGCTCGCCGCCGTCAAGGCCACCTGCGGCTCGTCTTGATAAATCGGTTTGCTGAACTTGGCGAAGCCCTCGCGCTCCGGGTTCTTGAACCAGCCGACGCCGCATTCCTGGCCCGCATTCGCCTTGATCATTTCCAATTGCCGCGTCGCCGGCATTTCCTTAATCGCGATCGTTTGCCCCGCCGCCTTGAACGCCGCCACCGCCGGCGATCCGGTCAAGCCGGTCAGAAATCCCTCCTGCATCACCAGATACGGAGGGCGCGGATTGTAGTAGACGGTGATCGACTGCGCCGTCGCCACAGAGCTTCCCAACAAGGACATCGCCAACAGCGACGCCGATGCGACTAACTTTTCCGATTTATGCTTGAACACAACGGTCTCCTTTTTCGCTAAAGTGATAGATAGGGCTTGATCGGCAATCGATTAGCCCTGAACCGGATAGTGTATCGATATGTGCGGCGAGTCAACGACAACCGTTTTTTTGTTAGAGTACCCCAATCCCAATCCATACCGGAAAACGCATGACAAATTTCTCTATCGTTTGCGCCCGCCCCCTTTGCCGGTTGCTCGTCGCACTTGTCCTGATTGGCCTGTTCGGTTGCGCCGCACGGCAAGCCAAAGTGGACAACGACGCCCATTTACGCGATATCCACGAACGGCTCTCGGCAATCGCGGTGCGCGACGGATTCTTCCATTCGGTGCGCACTCGACGCAACGGTAACGAAGATCAAGATGCGGTCTACATCCGCATCCCGTTGGACACGCTGAAGCGTCGTCACGCCAGTCTCGAAAAGCTGATGAAAGACATCGGTCGCGCCTGCGCAGCAGCAGAATTTGCGCATTTACCGATCCGTATCGAGATCGGCGCCGGCGACGAGGACGACCGGCTTTATCTCAAGGAAGCGTTGGCGCCTACCATCGCGGGACGGAAAAACATCCTGATCAACGCCTCGTTGGACGAATATAACGACATTATCGTTACGATAATCCATCGCCATCTCGATTAGCGACGCCTATGTGGACCGCTTCTTATACTCGTCGTGGCAAGACTTGCACGGCTTGCTCAGATTATCCAGCGCCTGCCGCCCGGTCTTGGCGTCTAGCGTTTTCGCCATTTGCCGAAACTTGACGGCTTCGGCCTGGAAACTCTCCGCCAACTTATCGAACTTCGCCCGGTTCTCCCAGATTTCCGGCTTGGCGTGGGTCTCTCCTCCGTGCGACCCCGGCTCGTAGCCTTCGCCCACCTGCTTGGCCAGCAACTCCAGATAAACCGCGCTCTTTTCGAGCAGTGCGCGATCCACGGGAGTCGCCTTCACTGCAGTCAAGGCTTTCTCGTAATGGTGTTTAATCATCACCATCGCCGCCCGCCGGTAGCGAATCGAATCTTCATACGCCGACGGCGCGGCGCAAACGCTCCCCATACCCGACGACAGCATCGCCGGAAAAAATACCGCCGCCGCGGCCATACGAATCTTCATATTCATTCTGAAATCCCAAGATTATTTCGAGCGCCCCTCGCCAGCGTTGTTTTCTGGCACAATCGGCGACCCCAAACGCCCTTTCCAAGAGGAAACACAGTGCGCTCGCTAATTTTACCTGCACTACTCGCCTGTCTAAGCGTCGGCCCCGCCGCCGCCGCGCCTGAACTTGCCGAACTGCTCAAACCATGCGCCGAATGCCATGGGGCGGATGGGGTTGCCAGCCAGCCCGGCATACCGCATCTTAACGGCCAATCCACCCCATACACCGTCGCCACGCTCGAAGCCTACCTCAAAGGCCGGCGCAGCAGCCGCGTCGACCGGCACATTCCGCCGGGGCTATCCGCCGCCACGCTGAACGCCATCGCCGTCCACTATGAAAAAATCAAAGCGACGCGCGCCAAGCAAGTCACCGATGCGGACAAAGTCGGCAAAGCGGCGGCGATTTACCACAGTCGCTGCGCGGATTGCCATCCAGATAACGGGCGCGATGTCGATAAGGATTCGCCCTTGCTCGCCGCGCAAAATCTCGATTATTTAACCGAACAAATCAAGGATTTCGCCCGCGGCAAGCGCAGCTTCCCGTTTATGATGGACGAAGCTTATCGCGACCTGAAGGACGAGGATCTGGAGATGCTGGCGCACTTTTTCGCGTCGCAGGACGAAACCGCCCCACCCAGCGGCAAGAAAAAGCGCAAACGTTGAAAGTCGGCGCTGGCGAGACGGATGGCGAACTACGGTTTCGCCGCCGCCTGCGGCACGCTGTGGCAACGGAAACAGGAGAAGAACGTGACGAAGGCCACACGGTCGTGGCACATGCCGCAAAACTGGCCACGGAAAATATCCGCCATCTTGATGCTCGCCGCACCGGCTTTCGGCTCGAACGGAGTGGGGTGGCAGTTGCTGCAATCGAGCCACATCGTATGCGATAGATGAGGGAAACGCACGTTCGGCATCTCTTTGGTGTTCTTCATGACGATGTCGAGATCGAGCACATTCATGCTCGCGTTCGGCGCCAGGCCGGCGCGCGGCTTGATCAGGCCTTCGCGCAAAGCTTTCATCCAATCCGGGAAACCCGTCGCATCCTTGGGGAGATGCGCGGTCGCCTCCTTGTACGGTTGCAAGTTGCGCGAGTCGGCACTGGTTCGATCGGCGATCTCGACCCGCAACGCCTGCTGCGAAATATGCTCTTCGGTATCGCGAACGACCACTTCTTCGCTCGGCCCTTGTACCGGATAAGTCTTTAGCGGCGGCGCAACCTCGCGCTCGCGCGCATGGGCGAGCGGCGCGGCGACGCCCAATGAGAGCAAAGCGGACAGCAACACCGTCAGTAACGCGACGATACGCCACCGGCGCCATTGCGACCGCCCCACCAACGACTCGCTTACTTGCCCGGACGCAGATGGGCGACGCCGCCGTAGCTGCCGATCCACAGATCGCCATCGGTCGTCGAACTCATGGCGAAGATATTATTGGCGAACAAGCCTTCGGCCGTCGTCATCGACTTGGCGAATTTGCCGTCCTCCCAGGTCGTCAAGCCGTTATTGGTGCCGATCCACAACTTGCCCTTCTCGTCCTTGTGCAACATGAACACATGGTTGCCCGGCAAGCCTTCCTTGGTGGTGTAGCTGATCCACTTGCGCCCATCGAAACGCGAAACGCCGCCGCCCCAGGTGCCGGCCCAGACCAGACCGTCCTTATCGACGGCGATAGAGACGACGTAATTCGGGTTATAGGCGACATCGACGCCTTGCAAGCCCATTTCTTCCTTCTGCTTGGCGTGATGAACCGACTGCTTGCTCGGATCGTTCTTGAAGGCGATATCGTTTTTGACCTTTTCGTAGGGCGCGCCTAAACCCTTGGCGTGATTCCAATTTTCCCATTTGCCTTTGGCGAAGCGCGCCATGCCGCCTTCGGTCGCCAGCCAGATATCGCCATTGCGCCCCTCGGCCAGCCCATAGATCCAATCGTTAGGCACGCCGCCCTTAGTGTTTTCGACGGTGTACAAGTCCCATTTGCTGCGGTCGTCGAGTTGTCCGCCGCGCACCCGATTGACGCCCGACCACGTGGCGATCCAGATATCGCCGTTCTTGGCTTCGAGCATGCCATAGACAAAGGCGTCGCCCAGCCCTTCGGGAATGTTGTAGGTCTTCCATTGTTCTTTGGTCTCATCGACCATCTGCGAGAAGCCACCGCCGTAGGTGCCGACCGTCAGCTTGCCTTTGATGCGTCCGACGTAAAATACGCCGTTCGACAACAAGCCGCTCTTGGTGTCGAACAGCTTGAAGCCGTCATTACTCGTATCGTAGCGCACCACCCCGCCCGAGGTGCCGACCCAAACGCGCTTGCCTTCGATGAAAATCGATTTGACATTTTTATTGCCGACGCGGAAATGGGTGAATTTGGCCTTGGGATCGGGAACCGCCTTACCCTCGCGCTGCGGCTCGGGTACGGGCGGATGATTGGGCATCGCCGGATGCGGCGCTTGGGCCAACACGGGAACGGCGACCAACGCCGCCAATAAAGAAATGAATCGCATGATGATGCTTACCAAATTAGCCTAAGGGA
>DATETD010000382.1:0-6124 GCA_035283885.1 Rhodocyclaceae bacterium | reverse complement strand
CCCTTGATCGTCCATCTGGCGGATATCGCCAGCCTGCCGCAGTGGGCTATCGATATTCCCGCGAGCGCCTATGCGCTCGCCGCCGCGTTTTGGCCGGGACCGCTGACGCTGATTCTGCAACGCCATCCTAGCGTGATCGATGCGATCAGCGGTGGACAAGATACCATCGGCTTACGCATCCCAAATCACCCATTGGCTTTGCAGTTGTTACGCGAATTCAACCGCCACCTGCCGGGCGGCGGCCTGGCCGCGCCTTCGGCCAATCGCTTCGGTCGCATCAGCCCTACCACCGCTGCGCATGTGCGCGAAGAGCTCGGCGAGAGCGTCGCCGCGATCCTCGACGGCGGCCCGTGCGCAGTCGGCATCGAATCGACGATACTCGATCTATCGGGAACCATGCCGCGCATCCTGCGGCCAGGTCGGATCGGCGTGGACGAAATCCGGCGCGTGCTGGGCGCATCGCCAGCTGAAAAATCGCCGCAAACCGCGCCGCGCGTCTCGGGCAGTCTGGACGCCCATTATGCGCCGCGCACCCCGCTGCGCTTGGTCGCGGCAGCCGATTTGCATGCCGAAGTCGACCGCGCGTTGCAAAGCGGCGTGCGTTTGGCGGTGCTGTCCACGCACGCCGATCCGCAGCGCGCGCGTCTGGTCTGGCAGCGCGTCGGCACGGATAGCCGCGAATTCGCGCGCCAGCTTTACGCGGAGCTACGTCGATTGGATGCATGCGCCTGCGATCTGATCCTGGTCGAAATTCCCGCCGCCGACGCCATCGGCCATGCGGTGATGGATCGTTTGCGCCGCGCGGCGACCGGGTCGGGAGCGGGCGAGTAGCGCCTATTCCATCGGCGCGACGTTCTCGACCTCGAAACCGACGATAGTGCGTTGCTCCTTGCTGAACTCCACGCCGATCAGATAGATCGGCAGCCCTGCGGCGCGGTATTTGGCGGCGTAGTTCCCAGCTTGCAATTGCGCCAGCGCGCGGCCATCCGGAACCAGCTCCACTACCTTGAATTCGAACAGATACATCCGCCGCTGAAAACGCACCGCCATATCCAGTCGCCCTTTATTGCTGCTGTCTTCGACTGCGATATCCAGCCCCAGCGCGGCGAAATAGCTGTAGAACACGCTGGCGTAATAGCCTTCGTAGTTGGCGATGGGATTGTTGCGATACCAGTCGTTCGGAATGCTGTCGTAAAACGCGACGAATAAGGCGCGCAAACCCGGCAGATCGTCGGCGTCGAGCAGTTCGTACAACTGAATGCGGTTGTCAAGACGACGACGTTGGCTCTGCACCAGAACGTCGAGCAGGCTGTTATGCAGGCTTTGTCGTACCTCGCGATTGGGATAGCGCAGGCGATACAGGATATCCTCGCCCTGCATTTCCTCGCCGGCGATGGTGAGGTAACCGGCCTGGAACATCAGCGCTTCGACGGGAATGTTGTCGACATCGAAGGTCGATAACAATTCGGCATCGGCGCGCAGATTGCCGAGCGCAGGGATAAAGCTTTCGCGCTCGGCGAGCAGTTTGACCAGGAAAGTCGGCGTGCCGGTTTCGAACCAGTAGGCGCGAAAGCGACGGTTGCGAAACAGTAGCAACAGGTCGAAGGGGTTGTACACCAAAGCGCCAAGCCAGTTGTAGCCGTTATACCAACGCCGGATTTCTTCGCGATCCAAACCGGGCAATTCGGCGGCGAATACCGTATCGACATCGTTTTCGGTATAGCCGCAAATCGCGCCATAGCGTGCGTCGAGCGTCAAATCTTCGAGGTTATTCAAACCGGAAAATACGCTGACCTTGGAAAACTTCGACACCCCGGTCAAAAACGCGAATTTGACATGAGCATCGGCGTCCTTGATGACCGAATACACGTCTTTCAAGGCTTCGCGGATTTCCCTGGCGATCTCGGGCGATTCGATACGGTCGAGAATCGGTTTGTCGTATTCGTCGACCAACACCGCCACGCGCTGACCGCTGCGTTCGGCCAGACGCAGGATCAGGCGTTTGAAGCGGCTGCGCGCGTCGGGATACTCCGACGGCAAGGCGTAATGCTCTTCCAGCGTGGCGAGTTGTTCGTTCAGGCTCTGCTGCAAATCCGCGACCGACCCCAATACCCCGCCGCCGAAACTCAAGCGCAATACCGGATAGTTGACGCTCCAATCCCAACGATTTTCCGCTTCCAGCCCGCGAAACAGCGCCCGATTGCCCTCGAATAATTCCTTCAGCGTATCGAGAAACAGGCTCTTGCCGAAACGGCGCGGGCGCGACAGGAAGTAATGCGAGCCGCTATCGATCAGATCGACGGCGATGCCGGTCTTATCGACGTAGTAGTAGTCGGCTTCGCGGATTTTGGCGAAAGTTTGAATGCCGATAGGAAGTTTTTTGCGGCGCATTTCGGTCCGGCTAGGTGGGGTGTTTGGATCGGAATGCGGCAATCGGCGATGGAGCGGCCTCTGGGCGCAAACGACGCAAAGCGTTATGGGATAGCGGGTCGATATTATGGCGTAAAAGTCGGCGCTGGCGAGACGGGTCGTTTCGATCGGCGAAACGGGCGCACGGGCGACGAATTGTGTAAGATAGAGTAAATATTGCGCTGGACTAGAGAATGAACTCTTCGCCGAATTGGAGTCGTCGTGACGGATACCACTAAGAAGCCGACCTTGTACGAGATATTGGAGGTGTCGCCTGAGGCTACGCTGGCGGAGATCAAGGCGGCGCATCGTCGCTTGAGTCATGCGCTGATTGTGGGCGAATCCGGCTTGAGTCGCGACGATATCGAACTTAAATTACAGGTGCTCGACGTGGCGTTGAGCACCTTGGTCGAGTCGTGGTCGCGCGATGCCTACGACGCTAAATTAGCCACGCCCATTTCTCCGCCGAAAACGACGGTGTCGCCGCTCGCCGTGTCGCATGACGCCGATTACAACCCAATGGCGGTGGCGGCGGCGATTACCAAAAATCATAATATTGCCGCTGCGACGAGCGAGGCGCCTACGCCATTGAGCATCGCCTCGACGGCGGTCTCCGGTACGGCGAAAGCATTGAACACGATACTGAGGATAGTGGGTCTGCTATTGGTATTGGCTGTTGTGATTCGGATGGCTTCGTGCGGAATGCGATGGTCGGCGCCAACGCCTAGGCCTGAGGAACTGTATCCGGCAGCGGCCGCCAAGGCGGTGGAAAAAGTGGCGATTCAGGACTACTACCAGAAGCATGGCGTCAGGCCCGCCAGTTTGGCCGAAGTTCAGGAATTGGAACTGAAAGATCGTCTCCAGCAGCAGGAATTGCGCAAACAAAGCGCGCAGGAATCCGAATATAGTCGTTTAGTCGAACAATCCAGAAACGAAGGCGATCAAGTCGTCGCCGAGCTTCAACAAGCCGAAGAAAGGGCGCGATATATGGAGGAAAGAGCGCGGCAGCGAGCCGAGTGGGAAAAGCAACGGGAAATCGAGCGCGCTGCAATCGAGGGCGGCGGTAACACCGTCGAATGACTGTTCGATTCATGTCGAGGCGAAACGAAAATGCATCCAATCATCGGTAAAATAAAATCTATTGCCATATTGTTGTCGATGGCGATCCTGCTGGTCGCCTGCGACGAGCAGGAAAAACTATCCGAAGCGAGTTTTATCGGAAAATGGCGCTCATCGAAAATTCCCGTGCCGTTTTATTTGCACGCCAATGGCGAATGGGAAATCAGGCTGGGTGAAGGCGAAGTGATGGAGTATGGAGTTTGGCAGGTCGTCGGGAAGAATATATTGTGGAGCTATAAAGACCAAAATCGCAATAGCATCATGCACGATCTCGATCCTGTCGTGGCGTTAACGCCGATATCGTTCAAGGTCAGAGAAAACGATGGGGCGATAACCACATTTACGCGATTGGAGTAGATGGGCCGAATGGCGCGCCCGCAAATTCCGCCCGATGGATGGCCGGCCCGATTGGACATCCGGTCGAATATCTGCGCGAATCTGCGGATAAACCTAGAAAAAGCAGTTGTCCACGAAATACACGAAAAGCACGAAAAGAATCAATTACATACCGGTCGCCTGACGCTCACCCGACGGGCGAATGGGTTTTTGGCGCAACCTATTGTTTCTGTTCGTGTCTTTCGTGATTTTCGTGGACAACAGAGGTTTTTAGGATAAAAAGAGGAATTCAGCTTGAACCATTACGAACGATTGGAACTTAGCCCCAACGCCAGCCCTGCGGTCATCAAGGCGGCGTATAAGAGCTTGATGCAGCGGTATCACCCTGATCGTAGTCCGGACAGCGCCGATATCGCGGTATCGATCGGCCATGCCTATGAGGTGCTGTCGGACCCGGCGCGGCGGGCCGCTTACGATCATGAATTGAAACAGCTCTCGGCGCTCGAGTTAGCCGCCGCTGCGCCGTTGCGCCGCGCCACGCCTGCCGACGCGAGTAAGACGTCTTTATTTCTGTGGCTGCTGGCGTTCGCAGCGATAGCAGGCTTGGGCGGATGGATGTGGTCGTTTGCCGGCAAACCATCCACTCCCGCGCCGGCGAAAAATGCGCAAGAAGCGCCGCCCGGCAGCGATCCCTTATCGCAACCGCCGCCGCCGCTTGCGGATGACGTTTCAAATAAGCGCGAAGATAAGATCGACGAAAAGGGATCGGTCGCCGCTAAACCGGAAACCGGCGAGAACGAGAAGAAACTTGCCGCAAGAACCCTGCCGATATTCATCAAGGATTTGACGGTCACATTGAACGGCGCGGGAAATTTGCCGGGTAGAGCCGGGTTTCATACCTTGATCATACCGAGACTCGGGGTCGTCGTCGGCGAGTTCGATGCGGACGCATTCAAAGATCATATCGGCGGCAGCAGCGATTTGATCGGCAAAAAACTTGCCGATCTGTTGGCGAACGCCGACTACGAAGAGCTGAAAAAACCCGAGGGCGAGGCGTATTTGAAGAAATACGTGCTCGACGCCATCGGTAAAATCACCGCGACGGATCGATTCAAGGAGCATCCTTCGGCGCGCCCCGGCGTGCCGGAATATTATGGCGTCGTCGATGTGACGTTTGCGGAATCGTATGTCTTGCGTTAGTCCGAACGCTCCGCCAGCCAGTCCGCGCTCATAGCCCAGGCATAGTCCGGCGCCAGGCTGCCGCCGAATACGCCGGCGTGACCGCCGGGGACGACGCAGAATTCCTTGTCGTCGGACGAGACGATCTCCAGCACTTTGCGCGCGGCGCGCTGGCTGACCAAGGTGTCGCTATCGCCGGCGAAGGCGAGGATCGCGCAGCGGATTTGCTTGAATTCCGCGTGCTCGGCGCCGATGCGCATCTTTCCTTTGGCCATGCGATTATTGATCATCATATGCACCGCCATTTCCTTGATCGTCTCGCCGGGATAATCGACCATTTCGTCGAACCACTTGCTCATGGTGACGTGCTCTTTGACGTATTCGCGATCCCACATATTGGTCAGCAGTTCGAACTTGTTGATGAACGTGCCGATCGGGCTGGTGAGTTTGAACGCCAGCGAGTTCAACCAACCCGGAATATGCATATAGCGCGACGGCAGGTCGAGTAGCGAAAAATGCAGCATGTTCGAAACGATGCGCGCGGGACGGTAGATCAGCGTCAACAGTCGCCCCGCGACGCCGCTTTGATGCATATCCACGGGTGTGGCGACGGTGACGATATTGCGGATCTGCGCATCTTGCGACACGGCGGCGTACATCAGCGCCAGCAGTCCGCCCATGCAATAGCAAAACAGCGAAACTTGCGCTTCGCCGCTGACCTCGCGCACCCGTTGCAGCGCGTCCGGCATCCAGTCGAGCACATAGGTTTCGAGCGAAATGTCGCTATCCTTTTCGGTGACTTCGCCCCAGTCGATCATGAAGACGTCGAAGCCATGCGCCAGAAAGAAGCGCACCACGCTGCGCTGCGGCAGCAGGTCGAAAATGATCGAGGTGGCGGCGAGCGGCGGCACAAACACCAAAGGAATACGATGACGCCGTTGCGCCACGGCTATCGTGCGTTCGCCGACTTGCAAGCTGTCGTCGACAAGCGGCGCATAATGCCGGACGGACATGATGCGGTCGCGATAGACGACTTCGTAAGGCGTTTGATTGGAAACGATGAAATCTTCGGAGAAAAAAT
>DATETD010000381.1:0-7014 GCA_035283885.1 Rhodocyclaceae bacterium | reverse complement strand
ATGTCGATCTGATCGTCTCGGGCGACAAGCATCTGCTGGGTCTCGGTGGCAAGTATCAAGGCATCCCTATTGTTGCGCCTGTAGAGGCTGTCCGGTTGATTAATCGATAGACGCAGAGGCTCAAGCGAGAGCCTCGATATTACTTTTTCACTCTTAGGTCGTAAGCATCTTCTTTAGATCACGGCGAACAGCCCGGACTCAAATTTAGCATCCGTCCCGCCAGCGCCGACTTTCGCACCCCTTGCCCTAACCCACAAACAACCGACGAATTTCCCGTTCGTCGGGAATCGCGCCGACGCGCCAGCGTATCAATTCGATCTCGGCGTCGTTCAGCGCTTTTTCCTTCTTTCTATCGGCGACGATGCGATCCGGGCGTTCGTGCGTGCGGTCGTCCAGTTCTATCGCGGCGACGATGCTGAAATCCTGGAGGCACACCAGAAAATCCAGGCTCATGCGGTTGATATGATTGTTCCATTCGCGAACGCCATACCCTTGTTCGACGCCCAGCACCTGCGAAAGCTGCACCTGCGCCAAGACGATGCATTCGGGCAGCGCCGCCGTCAAGCGGTGGTAGAGAATCTGCTCGGGCGCAGTCAGCGGCTTTTTGGCGAAAAACGGCCACGGCGCATTCGCGGCCTGGCGCCGCGCGCGCAGCTTGAGCACGACGAAAAACAGCGCCACCAGCGCGAGAAAAACCACGCTTAAAAAACCGTTCGCTTTCATCGCAAGCCGCTATCGACGATAAAAGTATCGCGCGACACTACGCCGACGATGCGCGTCGAGGTGGAATCGAACGCGGCGCCGATGACGCCGCCGACCAGCGGCACGACTTTCGACAAATTCACGGTTCCGCTCTGGCCGAACTTGGCCAGCAGCCGAAAGCCGACGGTTTCATTGACGCGCAGTATCGCCTGCGACGAAATCTTGTCGATCGCCTGCGCGGTCAGCCGCGTGCCGACTTGTATGCCGATTTCCTTGACGATATCCTTGGCCGCATTGCCGCACAGACAAGCGATCACCAGGGTTTTCACCCTATCGTCCCTGAGATCGTGCCCGCCCATATGCGCGATCGCGGCGATCATGCGCACCTGAATATACATGACGCTCGTGATGTTCGCCGGCAAGGTGATCGGCATCAACATGAAGCCGCCCAAGCCATTGACGAAGCCCGAGGTCGCCGCCTTGGCGGTTTGCCAGCGTATCAGGCAATCGACCCGCTCGACCAGCGAGCCTTCGAGCTGCAAATAATCGCACGCCAGCTTTTCGGCGCTATCCATGCCCGGCGCGCCGTAAATCGCCTTGTCGTAAGCCCAGTCGAGCGCATGGACGACCTTGCTGCGAGTTATTTCATTCGACATCGCAATTCCCAATTCAAATTCCCCGGTTCGCAAGCGCGCGACGACGCGCCTTGCGCCGATGACATTACAGCATTTCGGCCTCGCCGTGCGATTTTCCGATGCGCCAACAGCTTCTTTAGCGACGAAAAATGCTCGTCGCGGCATTCATGGCATGCCGCGAATGGTGTATCTTGCATGCGACGGATTTCGACTATCTTTAGCGATATAAGGCAAGGAACGACGGTGGCGACAGATCATGATGAAAGACTTTATCGGTTATTACGGTTATGGCGTTGGATCGCGGCGTTTCTTTTCGCCATCGGCGGCGGCTGGGGAGCGGAGGAAATCGTGCGCCTCTCGCGCGAAAGCGATTTCAAGGACGACCTGCAAACCGAAGCCCAGCGCCGCGCCGCCGAATTGATGGCGCAAACGATCCATGGCAACGTAATGGGATCGATCGCTTTGCTCGGGCTGGCGAATCGCGACATCAAGCAAGTCGCCGAGCGTCGACTGCCGCCGGAAACGCCGTCCGTACTGGAAACCTTACAAGCGCTGGGCTTGGGCTTTCAAGCCGACGGCGCATTCGTGGTGGGCGGCGACGGCGTCGTCAAGTCCTCATGGGATAGCCGCGGCAAATCGAGCACCGGCTTGGACGTGAATTTCCGCCCCTATTTCCAAATCGCCATGCAGGGCAAAGAAAATATCTATGCCGCCGTCAGCCTGGCGACCGGCAAACGCGCGCTGTATTTCGCCGCGCCGGTCTACAACGACACGACGCGCGGAAGTCGACCGATAGGCGCGACGGCGGCGCGTCAAGGCCTGGATAAAATCGACGCTGCATTGAAAAACTGGACCGCCCCCGCCTTGTTGCTGACGCCGCAAGGCGTGGTGTTCGCCGGCAATCGTAGCGAATGGACGCTGTGGCTCAGCGGCGCGCAAACGCCTGAGCAAATCGAGGCGATTCGTGCGATGAAACAGTTCGGCGCGTTGCTCGACAGCGACAAACCCGCCACACTGCCGTTCGACACCCGCGCCGAAGAAATCGTGCTGCAAGGACAGCGTTTTGCCGTCAAACATGCGCCGGTACGCTGGAACGATCCGACCGGCGAATGGAGTTTAATGCTACTCGGGAATCTGGACGAAGCGACGCCGCCCCAACGCAAAGCGGCGATCGGCGGCGGCGTCGCGGCGGTGTTGTTATCGATATCGACGCTATTTTTATTCTGGCGGCGCAATATGCAGCAACGCAAGCGTGCAACCGCCGCCTTGGCGCTCGAACGCGAACGGCTGCAATCGATACTGGACACCGCCCCGGTGGGAGTGGGCATCGCTACCGGAGAAGTCGTGCGCTTCATCAACCCTCAACTCAGCACCCTCTTGGGCATTGAGGTGGGCGACTCGATACGTGGCGTATTCGTCGATATCGACGATCTCACTACGGCGTTGCTGCGCATGCGCCAAGAGGGCATCGTGCTCAATCACGAGATTCGAGTTTACGACGCCGACAAAAATATCCGCAGTATCCTGGCGACATTCTTGCCGACCGAGTTCGCAGGCACGCACGGTCGGCTGGTGTGGGTGATCGACATCACCGACCGCAAACAGGCCGAAGAAGCGATGCGCGCCGCCAAGGAACTGGCCGAAGAGGCCACACGCATGAAATCGGATTTCCTCGCGAATATGAGCCATGAAATTCGCACCCCCTTGAACGCGATCATGGGCATGTCGTATTTGATGCTCAAAACCTCACTGCCGCCGAAACAACGCGACTATCAACAAAAAATCCAAAGCTCGGCCCAACATCTGCTGGCGATCATCGACGATATTCTCGATCTATCCAAGATCGAAGCCGGCAAACTGGCAGTGGAGCATATCGATTTCGAGTTGCAAAGCGTCGTGGACAACGTCGATGCCCTGCTGGCCGAGAAGGCGCGCGCCAAGGGCGTGTCGTTCGTTTCGACCATCGATCCGTCTGTACCGGCGCGACTGCAAGGCGACCCGCTACGCTTGGGACAAATTCTGATCAATTATGCCAATAACGCCGTCAAATTCACCGAGCTTGGCCGCGTCGAGCTGCGAATCCGCCTGCGCGCACAAGCGGGCGATTCGGTCGTGCTGCACTGCGCCGTCGAGGATACGGGCATCGGCTTGACCGAGGAGCAACGCGCGCGGCTATTCCGCAGTTTCTCGCAAGCGGACGCCTCGACCACGCGCCGCTTCGGCGGCACCGGTCTGGGGCTGGTGATTTCGAAAAAGCTCGCCGAATTGATGGGCGGCGAAGTGGGCGTCGATAGCGTCTATGGACAGGGCTCGACCTTTTGGTTCACCGCCCGACTGGGCCGCGCCGCAACGAACGGTATCGAAGCGCAGCGCGCTGCGGCAATCGATGCGGAGACTTCGCCGAATCCCGCGCAACGCCTGGCGGCCTTGCGCGGCGCGCGCATCCTGCTGGTGGAGGACAATCCGCTCAACCAGGAAATTGCCATGGATATACTGCGCGATGCGGGATTTCTGGTCGATCTGGCCGAAAACGGCGCCGTCGCGGTGCATATGCTGCAAGCCGACGCCGTATCCAAGTACGCGCTGATCCTGATGGATATGCATATGCCCGTGATGGACGGGGTCGCGGCGACGCTGAAAATCCGCACATTGGCGCCCTACGCCTCGACGCCGATTCTGGCGATGACCGCCAGCGCGATGCAAGGCGACCGCGATCGCTGTCTGGCGGCAGGCATGGTGGACTTCGTCAGCAAGCCGGTCGATCCCGACGAACTCTGGCGCGTACTGACACGCTGGATTCGACCCGCCGCCGCCCAGCTTGCGCCCCCGGCAAAAGTCGGCGCTGGCGAGACGGTCGCAGCGGCGTCCAAGGATAGCGGCTTGCCGCAGCGCATTGCCGAACTAGCAGGTCTGGATACGGCGGTCGGCCTGCAACATGTGATGGGCAAAACCCCGCTGTATCTCTCGGTGCTGCGCATGTTCGTCAGCGGTCAACGCTCGACCGCACAGGAAATCGCGGCGGCGCTACGTACCGACGACATGGAAACCGCGATCCGTCTGGCGCACACCTTAAAAAGCGTCGCCGCCGCGATCGGCGCTCACGAGCTGCAAACCCTCGCCGCCGAACTGGAACTGGCGCTCAAAGAAGGGCGCACACGCGCAGACATCGATGCCATCTACGCGCCGACGACGGAATGCTTGACCGCCCTGCTCAGGGTATTGGGAACCGAACTGCCGGTCGCCGAAAAGAAGTCCGGCTGAAAACCGTTCGCGCGTCGGCGAAACGCCTCAAACTTTCTCGTCGAAACGATAGCCGCATGCCGCGACGCCGACCCGTAGCGCCGCCATCGCCGACGCTATCTGGGCCGGATCGCCGCGCACGCCGAGTTCGATATGCGGTTTGAGCGTTTCCGAGCCGAGGAAAGGCAAACTGAATATCTTGACGCCGGGAAAATCCGCTTCGATGCGACACATCAGCGCCAGCAATACCGCCTCTATCCCCTTCCAGACCAGGATCGCCGCCTCGGCGCTCGGCTGGGCGTGGAAACGCTCGCGATAGTCGTTATCCAACACCCATTCCACCATCGGCCACGCCATTTGCGGAAAGCCCGGCACGAAATGGTGTTGGCCCAGGGAAAAGCCGGGAATGCGGTTATACGGATTGGGAATAATCCGGCAACCGACGGGGAAATTGCCGAGTTCGAGACGTTCCGGCGTCGCCTCATAACCGCGCTCCGCCAGACGCGCGCGGATTTCGCGTTCGGCATCGGCATGGAGCGCCAACGCCACCCCCGCCGCTGCGGCCGCGGCCTGTCGGGTATGGTCGTCCGGCGTATTGCCGATGCCGCCGAAGCTGAAAACGATATCCTCGCTCGCCAAGGTGCGGCGCAACAGATCGATCAAGCGCGCGCGGTGGTCCGCCATCGTCATCGCCCAGTCCAAGGTCAGACCGCGCGCGGCGAGTATCTCGACTAAGCGCTTGAAATGCTGATCCTGCCGCTTGCCGCGCACGATTTCATCGCCGATGATGATCGCGCCAATGCCACCCATCATTTTCGTTCCGCTCATCGCTAGCCTCCTCCCGAATATTCATCCTAAAAACCTCTTTTTCCACGAAAAACACGAAAGACACGAACAAAAACAATAGGTTGCACCGGAAACCCATTCACCCATCGGGTGCGTGCCAAAAGGCCGATAGGCATTTGATTCTTTTCGTGCTTTTTGTGTATTTCGTGGACAACTGCTTTTTCTAGGTTCATCGATTCTTGTTTGCCGTATGCACCGCCACCCGCCCCGCGCCGAGTCGCGTGTTGCGCTCGCCGGTGGCGCGGTTGATCGCCTCGCCGACTTGCAATTTCGTCGGCAGATCGTCGGCGGGCGAGAGCAAGGCGCGTCCTGGGACGCCGGCCTGCACCGCGACGCCAAGCCCGGTGCGCGAGCCGTCGTTTTCTTGCTGCGCGCGACCGTTGATCCACACCGTCGCCTTGCCGCCGGCGCGTTGCACCACGCCATCCAGACTCATGATCGCGCCTTGCAAAGTGCGTTCTTCATGCACGTTTTGCGAGCGCTGCCGATCGAGCAAGGCGCGTTTCTCTTTCGAAAAAAACAGTCGCTCCATTTCGTTGGCTGCGTTGGCTGCATTGGCTACGTTGTCGGCGGCCCCCGCCGCTTGAGCCATCGCCATATTCATCGCCACCGAGATCCCCAGCAGAAACCCTACGATTTTCATTTTTGCTCCTGTAGCGAAATCCACTCCAGAGTGCATTCGGCCAGCAGTTGCGCCCGATTGGTCTGAGATGCGGGGACTTCGCCGCCATTGGGGTCGATACGATCGATACTGCACGACCTCGCCTGTATCGTCGCCTGCACGGCGGCGCGCAGATCGTCGAGAAAACCCAGCAGATCGCCTTCATGCAAAACTCGTAATTTCATGTGCATCTGACTGCTCATCGCCGTAAAACCGCCGCCGCTGGCGCCGCTGGGTAAAATCGCCGCGTCAACAGGCCGTTGCGGCTGAAATTCGTACTCCAAATGGATTATTCGTCGCAAGGTTTTGACGCGTCCGATGGCCTCGATCCAGTCCAGACGCTTTTCCGCGCCGATTAAGCCCTGCGACCTCAGCGCAAGATAGCGACCGATCTTGTCGCGCAACTCCTGCTCCTCCTCGCGCGCGCGATTCAGCTTGCCTTGCATCTCAACCCGCGCCGCTTGCGCCGTCCGATGCGTCGTCGCCAGCTTTTTTTGCAAATACCATGCTCCGCCCAAGGCGCCCGCGCCGATCGACAGGCAGGCGGAAAACAGCGCGATCGGCCATGTCAAACGTTTGAAATCCGCAGCGTCCAGTTTCATGGTTATCGACTTTGCACGATACGCAGGGAAAATTTCGGCTGTACCGGGGTAGCGGCGCTGGCCGTATCGGCGTCCTCCGCGTTCTTCAGGGTCTTGCCGGATTCCAGATCGAACGGACGCGTCAGCACCGTCGCCTGAGTCTGCTCGCTACGCAGACGGGCGGCGAAGTCTTCTATCGTTTTGTACTGAGCGCGCAGATCGCCGGCCAGCGCCAAGGGGAGATGCGCCTGGACATCCAGTTGCACCCAAGGTGCGCCGGGAGGGGACGCTTTATTCGCCGCCACCGTCCCGCCAGCGCCGACTTTTGCCGCACTCTCGGGCGCGTCGA
>DATETD010000380.1:0-5593 GCA_035283885.1 Rhodocyclaceae bacterium | reverse complement strand
TACCCGCCGCCGGCGTGCTGCTCGCGCTGCTGCCCCATACCGCCGCCGCGCAAGAGGCGCTCGACGAATGCGCCCAAGCACGCGATCCCGAACGCTGCGTCGCGCGCCAGGAAGCCTTGAGAGTGTGCGCCGACCAACGCGGCGCGGCGCGCAAAGCCGCCTGCCTCGAAGCCGCCATGCCGCCCGTCGATTGCAGCGTAGCCAAAAACCCCGCCGCGTGCGAATCCGCCCAGAAAGCCAAAGAAAGCTGCAAAGGCGATAGCAATTGCTTGGTCGAACAACGGCGCGCCGACGAAAAGCATGCGCGCAACGTCGCCAAAACAGCGAAAGCGACCAAAGCCGCCAAAGCGGGCAAACGCGGCAAAACGCATATGGCGAAGAGCGGCGCCAAACCTGCGAGCAAACGCACCGCCAAACACCCGGCCAAAACGGCCTCCAAGGCCAAACAGGCGCCTCGCCATAAAGCGGCTAAAGCCGCTAAAACCACCCCTGCGCCCAAGAAAAACCACAGTCGAGGATAAACCTAGAAAAAGCAGTTGTCCACGAAATACACGAAAAGCACGAAAAGAATCAACTACATAACGGCCTTTTTGTATTCACCCGATGGGGGAATGGATTACAGGTTCAACCGATTGTTTTTGTTCGTGTCTTTCGTGTTTTTCGTGGACAAAAGAGCTTTTTGGATAAACCGCTCCGCCGCCGAAAACCGTATCGCCCAAACCTCCTGGGGCTGCAACCAGCCCCAGCCATTCCATGACATCAGCCACTTTCGATCCCGCCGAGCTTTTCCCGGCGCGTTATACCCTCAGCGTCGACGCGCAAAAAGTCGCCTTGGCCAGCGCCGCTTTATGTACCTATCGCGCCAACACCTATCTGATGAAAATGCTCCGCATCATGGGCTTGCGTCGCCAGGATGGAAAGCCTTTCGAACTGACCGATGTCAAGGAGGCCAGCAGCGAACTCGAATCGAGGCGACTTAAAAGCCGCGACACCAACTATGGCTGGCGCTTGATCGACCCGCTACGGCAGGACATTTACCGCGAAATGCTGAAAGCCGGCCTGGTCGCCCAGTTGCCGGCGATGATAGAAACGCTGGACGCCATCCAACCGGTCACGGGAACACATTCGTCATGATCTTTCAGCAACAGCAGCGGCGTCGGCTATCTACGCGCGCAACTGCTGACCAATGCCGATTACAACGCCATCATCAACATTGCCAGAAGAATCGTCGGCTACGAAAACAAGGATGAGGTTTTCAACGAAACGATCTTGCAGCCGTTCGATCCCTATGTATTTTCCAAGGTGCAGCGCTCGTTTCTCTGGTTGCTGGTCGGCAATGCCGCCACCGAGTGTTGCGAGCAGTGGTCGCTCAAGAACTTACCCATCGTCGAATGGGGCTTGGAACAGATCGACACGCCGCCTCCCGACAATGCCCGCACGATACTCGCCACCCTTGCGCTGTATCGCGACGATACGCCGCGATTCGAATCCTTGCTCGCCGGTTTGGAGTCGGGCATAGTCACCGCGCTGCGTGCGGCCGCCGCCGTATTGCGCGGCCAGTGGGCCGAAGGCCAAGCCGGGTTCGAAACGGCGTTCAAACAGCGCAACAAAGAACTTGGCGGCGGCGTGCGCAAACAGCTATTTCCGCGCGCGCTTTCGTGGCTCTATCCCGTCGCCCTGATGGCGCAAGGCGGGGCGAGCCATCTGGCCTTGGCGCGCAAATTCTGCATCGCCGAATCCGGCTCGCGCAACCCGTATTACCATAGCGACTGGGGGATGTGGGTTCATGTCATCGACGTGCGCGCGCAAGGCTTGGCGTTCAATCGGGAATTATTGAGCTATTGCCAGCCGGGACTGGTGGCGCCGCCGAATACGCATTACTTGTATCCATGCTTCATTATTCTGATGCTGGCTGCGTGGCTGGGAAGCGAAGCCATCGCCGGCAACGATCCAGCGACGAAACTTGCCGACCGTAAAGCGGCGGCATCGCTGCTGCGCACCCATCTCGAAAAGCTGAAATTCGCCGCGGCGATGCGCCTATTGGACAACGCCCTGCTCGTGCTCGACGGCAAGCCGCCGACCTCGCCGTTCTTCGTCGCCGGCCCGGCGGAAAAATGGCGCACGGTGCTGACCGTACTGCAATCGCTCGACAGTCCCACGCCGAGCAGCGAATCCGCCGCCCCAAGCCGCTTACTGTGGGGTATCGACATCGATAAGGAAGGCCGCTTGCTGGACATTACGCCGTTCGAACAAAAACGCGGTCCACGCGGCTGGAACAAGCCCAAGGAAATCAGTCTCAATAAATTGCTCGATAGCAAGACGCTGGCGCCGCACGACAGCGCGATGGTAACCGCGATTCGTCCCGATCCCAACTATAGCAGTCGTCATTACCTCGACCTACCCAAAGCGATCGCCGCCTTGGTTGGTCACCCCTCGATTGTCGTCAATGGCGAGATGGCGCACTGCGTCGAACTGGTCGAAGCTGCGCCCGAACTGGAAGTCGTGCGCGAAGGCGATCGGTTCACCGTGCGTATCGATCCACCGCTACCGGCGCCGCTCAGCTACTATGCAGCAAGCAGCGGCAGGGAAATCGTTGTGCCGCCATCGATGGTATTGCAGTTCGAGTCGCCGCAACGGCTGCGCCTGGTGCGCTTTACTGCCGAGCAGCGCCAAGTGGCTCAATTGCTCAACGGCAAATTGACGGTGCCGGCCCAAGCTCAGGCCGAACTCGACAAAGCGGTGCATGTGCTCACCCACCACTTTCAGGTGCACGCCGACTCGACCCAGCCCGCACGGCAGATCGAAAGCGATTCGCGCTTACGCGCCGAACTCTCGCCGGTCGGCGAGCATTTGGCCGTGCGCCTCGTCGTCGCGCCGTTGGGACTCGACGGTCCGCGCCTATCCCCCGGTCACGGTCGCACGCGCTTGATGGCGACCATAAACGGCGAAGTCGTCGGCGCCACGCGCGACCTCGAAACGGAACGGCGTCATCTGGAGTCGGTAATTAACTCACTGGAATATCTGGAGCTCGACGACGATCATCCCGACAACGCCGATTGGCTGATTCAAGACCCCGAACACGCGCTGGCCTTGGTCGAAGCCTTGCCGCAACTGCCCGCCATCGCCGCGATCGACTGGCCCAAGGGCAAGAGCGTGCGCGTGATGACTTTGGACACTCGGCAAGTCAGCATTTCCGTCGGCAAGGAGCGCGACTGGTTCCGTCTATCGGGTCAAACCACGCTCGACGAAGGGCTGGTATTGCAACTCGAAACCCTGCTGTCGACGGTCAATAGCAAAAGCCGCTTTATTCCGATCGGCGACGGCGTCTATGCCGCGTTGACGCGCTCCCTCAAACAAAAACTGGCCGACCTGGCCGCCGTGATCGAGTCCGACAAGCACGGCCATAAAGTACCGGGGCTGACCGCCGCCTGGCTCGACGAAGTGCTCGACGGCACGCAACTCGACGCCAGCCGCGATTTCAAGCAAGCCATCGAACGCCTGCGCCGTGCGCAAAATATTCAACCCTCCCTCCCCGGCAGTTTGCAAGCCGAATTGCGCGCGTACCAGGAAGACGGTTATCGCTGGGCGATGCGCTTGGCCGATGCCGGCATGGGCGGCATCCTCGCCGACGATATGGGTTTAGGTAAAACCTTGCAAGCGCTGGGCGTCATGTTGCAGCGCGCCGCCGGCGGCCCCGCTTTGGTGATCGCCCCGACCTCGGTCTGCGGCAACTGGCGCGCCGAAACATTGCGCTTTGCCCCCAGCCTAAATATCCATATCTATAGCGAATACAGCGAAAGCGAACGCGAACGCCTCGTCGCCGAGGCCGCGCCTTACGACGTCGTGATTATCTCCTACACCCTGATGCATCTGGCGCAAGAACGTCTGGCGTCGCGCACCTGGCATACGATGATCGCCGACGAGGCGCAAGCGATCAAAAATTCCGCCGCCAAGCGCACGCAAGCGATTTTCGATCTGGACGCCGACTTCCGCCTTGCCCTCTCGGGCACGCCGGTGGAAAACCGTTTGGCCGAGCTCTGGTCGATTATGCGGCTGGTCAATCCCGGCCTGCTGGGCACACTCAATCGTTTCAACGAGCGTTTCGCCAATCCGATCGAGCGCAACCGCGACCGCGAGGCCCAGCACATCCTCAAACGGCTGATCGCCCCCTTCTTGCTGCGCCGCACCAAGGCCCAAGTGCTGCTGGATTTGCCGCCGCGCACCGAACTGGTGTTGTCTATCGTCCCCGAAACCACCGAAGCCGCCCATTACGAAGCCTTGCGGCGCGAAGCCGTCAAGGAAACCGCCGAACTGCTGGAAAGCCCGCAAGCCGGACAAGCGCACTTCAACATCCTGGCGCAACTGACGCGCCTGCGCCGCGCCGCCTGCGATCCGCGCTTGGTCAGCCCCGATCTGGGGATTCAGGGCGCCAAAGTGCAGGCGTTCGCCGAACTCGCCGCCGAGCTCAGCGCCAACGGTCATAAGACCTTGGTATTCAGCCAATTCGTCGATTTTCTCAGCATCCTGCGCGAACCGCTCGACGCCGCCGGAATTCATTATCAATATCTCGACGGCGCCACTCCCGCCGCCGAACGCACACGCCGCGTCGCCGCATTTCAAGGCGGCGAAGGCGATTTATTCCTGATCAGCCTCAAAGCCGGCGGTTTCGGCCTCAACCTGACCGCCGCCGACTATGTGGTGATCACCGACCCGTGGTGGAACCCCGCCGCCGAAGACCAAGCCATGGGCCGCGCCCACCGCATCGGTCAGCTACGCCCGGTCACAGTGTATCGGCTGGTGACGCAAGGCACGGTGGAAGAGAGCATCGTCAACCTGCATCACGACAAACGCGCCTTGGCCGAAGGCATACTCGCCGACGGCGACGCCACCGCCGTACCGAACGCCGAGGATTTGATCGCACTGATTCGCGGCGAATAAACGCTGCAAGCCATTGTCCGCAGATGACGCAGATTTTCGCAGATAAACCTTGTCGATTCATGGGGTTGATTTACTGTGAAAGCAAGCTTTGCGGGTGAAACCGCGATCATTGCCGAGCTGCCGATCGATCGGCGTAGTCGCTCGATTGCCCATTGCATGAACGGCTTCCTCCCCTCGCCCCTCGCGGGGAGTTCGCCGAACGACGCCCATGGGATGTAATCGCATTAATCGTACAAGGTCGAAAAGTCGGCGCTGGCGGGACGGCGGGAAACGGTCGCCTAGTCAATCGGCGTGTTGCCGCGAATCATGCCTTTGCGGTAACGCGACGATAGGCTTATTCGTCGAGAACATCGCAGTGGGGTATTGATTTTATTTTTGGATACTGTATCGTTCTAAGCGTCGATATTGAGTCGGCTGGATGGCGCGATTCGTGGGAGCGGTGCGTTTCAGGTGACGGCGGGTGGATTTTCAGCTTGCGACATGGAACGATTGTTGGCGATTCAATAGCTTAGGAGGTTTTTGAATCGCGTATTATCCCTGTATGCGCCGAGATATACACCCCTTGGTATGGATCGGGTAGTTTAATGACATTGGAAAATGGTGTTGCGAGTTGTAATTTACTGTATGGTTTTTATGAAATTAATATTAAACAACG
>DATETD010000379.1:0-5535 GCA_035283885.1 Rhodocyclaceae bacterium | reverse complement strand
CCGCTCGCTCCAATTTCGATCAGGATCAGGCTATCTTGCGGCGACAGTCTCTGGTTGAAACCGTCATCGATGAACTCAACTGAGGTTTTTTAAGATAAACCTATTTGCGCGTCAACAAAACCACGCCCTGGGCGACGCGCTGCGAGCCTAGCACCGACGACTCCATACCTTCGGAATACTCGACGACTTGATAATCGTCGTACCCGCCTTGGCGCATGGCGTCCTTGGCCTGCCGATGGAACACCACGCGCGCTTCTCCTGCGCCTCCGGCATACAAACGCTTCATTTTCAATGATAAATGACAGTAACCGTCCGGAAACTGAGCCTGTTCGATTTCCCAATTCGGCGCGGTAGGATCCAAGATTAGGTAAGCCACGCCCACGTAGGTGCTCCAAAACACCAGTTTTTCGAGGGAAATCCCCAAATTTTGCGTCAGCTTGATCGTCGTGTCCGGCAGTAAAGGCCCCTGCGCCGGAAAGTCTCCTCGATAACCGCCGGCTCCGGGCCAGGAACAGGCGCACAGCACCGACAAGCTCAGCAGCGTTACCGATAGTCGCGTCATATTTTATCGAACAGGGAAAGTCGGCTGATCATAGAGAACGATTTTTGCGCCGCATCGAGATCGGTTTGGCTACGGGTTAAATCGGTAATGGCTTTGGCGTAATCGAGGTCTTGCAACTGCGACAGCGTTTGCTGATATTGCAGCCCCAGGTCTTCATTGACGTTCGATAAGGATTCGACCTCGCCCAAGCGCGAGCCGATCTGCGCGCGTATCCGCAAGATATTGTCCGTCGCCTGATCCAGATTGGTCAGGGAAAATCCGACATCGTTGGCCAGCGACGTCATCGAGCGTTCGTTGCCGGTCGTCGCTCCTTCCAATGCGCCGATCAATTTGCCGATCGTCGAAAATACGCTTTGCGAGGTGCTGGGGCGAATCGAAAAGCTATCCCCGGCGGCGGGGTCGCCGTTAATCAACACGCTGCCGCCCAAGTCGAAGGCCGGCTCGCTTCCCTGGCTCTTAAAGGTGATCGGCTGACCGCTTTCATACACGCGCTGCCCGCTTTGCGCCGTCGGCGGCAACACGGGCGGCGCGCCGGTCAGCAAGGAATTGCCGACCGTCGGGCTATTCGGATCGACGTCGAGAATATCGTAATACGTCACCGGCGGTAAGGCGGTATCGTCGATGCTGAAGGCAATATCGAATTTGCGATTGGCCAAGGCGTTCCACTTGGTCGTATCCATAATGCTTCCAGCGTCGATAACCGCCGTGCCGGAATTGGTCTTTGCATAGTCCGTCGAAAAATAACCGTTGCCGTTGCGGATACGTTTGAATACGTCGTTGCCCGAATCGCTGATTTCCATATAACGCGTCGGGGATACCTGCAAGCGACGCTGACCGTCGTCGCCCTGATAGACGATTTCGTTGCCCGCAAGCGTATCGTCGACCGTGCCGCCAAACGGTTTGGTCGATCCCATATAACCTGAAAATATATAGTTGCCGCTGCCGTCCGTGGCGTTGGCGATGCCCAGTAACTCCTCGAAGCGCGCACGCAACTCGAACGCCACCGAACGGCGGTCATCGCCGGTCAAACTGGAGTTGCCGCCTTGCACCGCCAATTCGCGGATACGCACCAATAAATCGTTGGAACTTGAAAGCTGGGCTTCCGCCAGTCCCAAGGCCGAATTGGCGTTATTGTGGTTATCCTTGAACTGCGCCACGACATCGCGCGACTGCGTGACTTCCAGCGCGCGTGCGGCGTTGACCGGGTCGTCGCTCGGCGTCAAAATCCGTCGCCCGGTCGCCACCTGTTGCTGCAAATGCAACATCTTGGCCGACTGCCGATTGAGCGCAACGACTCCGGCGTCGAATATCATTCCCGTACTGACTCGCATGGCATTAATCTCCTATAGGCTAGCGACCGAGCGAAAGAATCTCGTCGAATATTTTGGTGGCGATCGACAAAATCTTGGCCGACGCCTGATAGGCCTGCTGATAGCGCAATAAATTCGCCGCCTCTTCGTCCAGATTGACGCCGGCCACCTGCTGTAAAATGCTGTTCGATTGATCCGCCAGGGTTTGCTGCGAAGCGCCTATCGCCTGCACTTCGCTGGATTTGCTGCCGACGAAGCTGACGATCTGCGAATACGCCGATTGGTAGGACGCCGTCGGACCGACGTTGACGCTGGCGTTCATCGTCGATTTGGTCTGCAAGGCCCCGAGCAACATCGCGTTGCGGTTATCGGCGATGCCGGTGATATCGCCCCCGACCGAAAACTGGTCGCCGCTGGCCGGAACGCCGCTTATTTTAATGCGATACCCATAATCCAAGCCGCTGGCCGTCGGAAACACGTCGGCGCCCGCGGTATAGGCGATATTGCCTTGAATCAATACCGGCAATGCCGGATCGGTATTATCGTACAAGGAATAGGTCGTCGGCGGATGGTCGAACTGGATTAAGACCGGCGGCGCGATTTGACCGGTGACATTGAAATTGGTAAATGAGGGATTGGCGGTATCGACCACCACCCCGGCATCGATCGCCCCGGTGCCGGAGTTGATCAAGGCCGTCGAGGTGCGAATCGGCGCCGCCGCCGCAATCGAGCGCGTATCGGAGAGCAAAATGCCGAGGTTACGCGCACCGGTGCGCGTCGGCTCGATCAGAAAGCTATCGTTCTCGTTCGGAACCCAATCGCCGAGGTCAATCTGTATGCCATCGACCGTTTGCGGCAAGGAAGCGAAGGTCTGCGCTTGAGCGTCGGCTAAGCGCAACAACTGAAATTGTCCCGATCTGAAACTGAGCCGATAGTCGCTGCCGCTGAGATACGCCATATTGGCGGTATCGAACGCCACCGTCGGCGCGCCGCTGCCGGTATTCGACGCATTCTGCTTGAGATTCGGCGGGGGAACCTTAAAGTAATCGCCCCCCAACGCGCCGGTCAAGTCCATCCCCAAGTTATGCTGGTCGTTGAAATTTTGCGCTATCGTCACCGCCACGCGACCAAGGTAGTTTTGCGCCTTATCCAAAGTTTGACTACGGAAGGCGAGAATTCCGCCCAGCTTGCCGCCGCTGACCTGCGATTCGGGAACCGCGATCGGCAGGGAACCCTCCCCTATCATGCCGACGACAAACTTCTCCTGATCCTCGGGCGACACCATGGCAACCAAGGTGTTGTATTGCGCACCGACCACCAGCGGTTGCCCTTTGCCGAAAAACACATTCACATCCTCGCCCTGAACGACCGTGGTGACGCGCACCAACTGATTCAGCTCTTTGATCATCTGGTCGCGCTTGTCCAGCAAATCGTTCGGCGCCTGAGTCGAAATGCCGGTCCTGGCGATCATGATGCGCTGGTTGATATCCGCCAACTGAGATGCATAAACATTGATCTCTTTGGTGTAGTTGGCGATATAGGAATTGACGCCGAGGCGAACTTCCGTCATCTTGTCGTCGAGCGCATGAAAGCGCTCCGTCAACAGACTCGATGCCGAGAGCATCGATTGACGACCGGGAATCGACGAGGGATTGGCGGCGACATCCTGCACCCCTTTGAAAAACCCCGCCAGTGCCGGCGACAATCCCGAACTGACATCGGCCAGCAGATTATCGATCTGGGAAATCTGCGTGGTATAGCTATCCATCTCGGAAGCGCCGGCTTCGGCATGCAAAACCTGCTTCGCCATATACTCGTCGTAAGTGCGCTTGACGGTCTGGACATGCACCCCCTGACCGACGAAGCCGGCGCCGGTGACGATGGCGTTGTTCGTTCCTTGCGAGATGCTTTGCCGGCTATACCCCGGAGTCGATGCATTCGAGATATTATGACCCGAGGTCATAATCCCCATCTGAGCCGCATTAAGCCCGCCGACGCCGATACTGAAAATACTCATGATGACTCCACGCTGTAACCCGGAGAGCGGCAGGACTTGCCGATGTTGCGGGTTCTAGACAGGAGTCAGCAATCGCCGTGCCAGCGATGGAGAAGCATGGCCGAGTCAATAATTATCCACAAAAAACTAATAGATTCAATAGCTTGTAAAAATGCCGAATTACCCGTTCGGCAAATTTACAATTCGTGTTTTTCGTGGACGACGGTAGTCGTTAATTCAAAAGTCGGCGCTGGTGAGACGGATAGGTGCGCGGATAGGCGCGATCAAGAGAGCGCTTGGCGCAAGGTGGCGCCGCCGATGATGCGCTCCAATTTGCTGGCGTACATCGGATCGGTGGCGTAGCCGGCGCGCTGCAAGCCGCGCGCAAACTGCGCGGCGTCTTGCGTGCCGACGACATTGGCGTAGCGAGGGCTGTTCGACAAAAGATTGGCGTAATCCTTCATCGACTCCTCATAAGACTCGTAGGCGCGGAAGCGCTTGACCTGTTTTTGCGCCACGCCATTGACGAACTCGATCGTGGTCGATTCCGCCACCGGCCCCTTCCAATCGGGACCGGCGTTGATGCCGAAGATATTGAAACTCGGTTTGCCGTCGGCGCGGCGCGGTTCGGATTTACCCCAGCCGGTTTCCAATGCCGCCTGCGCCACCATAAATTTCGGCGGAATTCCGGTCTGCCGCGAGGCTTCGACCGCCGCCGGCCAAACGCGATCGACAAACTCGCGACTGGAGGAAGGCTTTTTATCCGCGCCGCCAGCGGGCGCCGCCGCCGTGGGTGGCGCACCGACAGCCGCCGTCGTTTTAACCGAGTCCAGCGGAATAAAATTCGGCATGGCATCGTCGGCGAAAGGAATCGAGCGGTGCTCGTCGGGCAAACGAAACGACGGGGTCGGCGGATTCAAGGGCAGCGGACCATCGAAAGGCTGAGGAATTCCAGGCTGCTGCGCGAACTGCTTCTCCAGCATCGCCGCCAACCCCATGCCTTTGCCCTTGCTGCTCAACACCTGACTGAGCTGCTGATCGAGCAAGGATTCGTACATGCGCGTCGGCTCGTTATCCATCAAGCCTTCATGCGGCGTCGCGGCGCGCATCGATTTCAGCACCATCTGCATAAATAGCGCCTCGAACTGCTGCGCCGAGGCCTTAATGCTTTCCGCATCTTTACCGTCACTTTGCTTAACCTTCTGCTTAAGCGCGTTAAGCGAGTTGACGTCGAATACGTTGGGAGTGTTTGCAGTCGAATTAATCATGATGGACGAAGGATCTCACAATTTTCACAGCGGCAATTTATGGAACAAAAGCGGAAAAATTTTCCTCCATGTCGACAACCGGGCAAGAGCGAGAATCGAAAAGCGAGTACCCCTTGGTCCCTTGGTCGTTCAAATGATTTCCAGTTCGGCGCGCAAAGCGCCGGCCGATTTCATCGCTTGCAGAATCGCCATCAAGTCCTGCGGGTTAGCGCCCAAGGCATTCAAGGCTTTGACGATATCCGCAAGATTCGCACCCGCCTTGATATTCGAGAGCGCCCCGCCTTCCTGCTTGATATCCACTTGGCCGGCCGCCGCGCCCGCGCCGACCGCCACCGACAAATTGCCATGCGCCACAGCGCAGTTGTCCAGCAGCACCATTTGGTTCATGACTACCGAGCC